>CAZQVU010000161.1:0-2550 GCA_964596885.1 uncultured Planctomycetia bacterium | reverse complement strand
ACAGATAATTTACGAAAATCAAAGATTTCCGTAAATTATGTGCTCATTTAAGGAGTTTGGTATATGCCTTTGATGCCCAAAAGAGTTAAATTTAGAAAAGCCCAGCGTGGTAGTCGTAAAGGCCTGACGCTTTCTGGTTCGAAGTTGAATTTTGGCGAATTCGGTTTACAGGCTTTAGAAAATAGTTGGATTACAAATAGACAAATAGAGGCAGCCCGCGTTGCTTTAGCCCGACATATAAGACGAGGCGGCAAGATCTGGATAAGGATATTCCCTGATAAACCTGTAAGTAAAAAGCCAGCGGAAACCCGTATGGGAAAAGGCAAGGGTTCTCCTGAGAGTTGGGTAGCTGTTGTAAAGAGAGGAAAGATTTTATTTGAAATGGATGGTATATCTAAAGATTTAGCCAAGAGCGCTATGAGATTAGCTGCTCATAAGTTACCCATAAAGACTAAGTTCGTTATGAGGCAGGGAGTATAAAGATGAAAGCCGACAGGCCAAAAGAACTAAGACAGTTGACCATTGATGAGTTAAATCAGAAACTAAGATTATCAAGGGAGGAGTTATTTAAGCTTCGCTATGATGCCAAGGCTGGAAGGGTTGAAAAGCCCGATAGAATAAGAGTGATTAAAAGAAATATTGCCAGAATCTTGACCATTTTAAAGGAGAAAGAAGATGTCAAAGAGAGGCAGCCATAGAGGTCAAAAGAAAGAATTAGTAGGAGTTGTTGTAAGTGATAAGATGGAGAAGACTATTGTGGTTAAAGTTGAAAGACTTACAAAACATCCTTTATATGGGAAGACAATAAAAAGACACAGTAAGTTTAAAGTCCATGATCCAGATAATAAAGCCAAGATGGGTGATAAAGTGAAGATTGTCCAAATGCGTCCATTGTCAAAAGAGAAGAGATGGAGGCTGGTGGAGATAATTAAATGATATATCTAGGGACTAAGTTGGAGATAGCAGATAACTCAGGTGCTAAATCTGCCAGGTGTATAAAAGTATTGGGTAGGCAGAATAAAAGGTATGCTGAAATTGGAGACATCATTACTGTAAATATAAAAGAGGTTATGCCTGAGTCCGATGTTAAAAAAGGAGAGGTAGCCAAAGCGGTTGTGGTTAGAAGCAAAAAGCCCATCAGAAGGAGAGATGGTTCGTATTTAAAGTTTGATAATAATGCTATCGTTTTGATAGATAATCAGAGAAATCCACGGGGCACCAGAATATTTGGTCCTGTGGCAAGAGAGTTGAGAGATCTTAATTTTGTAAAGATTATCTCATTAGCACCGGAGGTAATATAAGGTGTTGCGAATAAAGAAGAATGATATAGTAATTGTCAAACAGGGAAAAGAAAGAGGCAAGAAAGGCAAAGTGCTTAAGGTCTTTCCTAAAGATGAAAGAGTGATAGTAGAAGGATTAAACTTGGTTAAAAAACATATAAGAAAGAGACATCAACAAGACCAGGCAGGGATTATTGAATTGGAAGCTCCTATTAATATATCTAATGTTATGGTCTATTGTTCAAGGTGTAAAAAGGGTGTAAGGATAGGGGTAAAAGAAGAAAAAGATTCCAAAAAGAGAATATGCAAAAGTTGCAAACAGGAGATATAAAGTTAATAATGAAAAAACCAAGATTAGAGCAGCGATATAACGATGAGATTATACCTAAAATGATGGAGAAATTTGGACTGAAGAATAAATTCCAAATTCCCAAACTTAAAAAGATTGTTATCAATATGGGTATAGGCGAAGGAGCCCAGGATTTCAAGATTATAGAAGAAGGAATGAAGCATCTTGCCCAGATTACAGGTCAGAAACCAGTTGTCACCAGAGCCAAAAAGTCAATTTCTAATTTTAAGATTAGAAAAGGTCGACCTGTTGGTTGTATGGTTACTTTAAGGAGAGATCGTATGTATGAGTTCTTAGACCGTCTAATTAATGTAGCTTTACCACGAATTAGAGATTTTAGAGGTATAAATCCTAATTCATTTGATAGTGAAGGAAATTTTACTATTGGCATAAGAGAGCAGACTGTTTTTCCTGAAATAGATTATGATGAGGTGAGTAAAATTATTGGTATGAATATAACTATTGTTATAGATTCTAAGGACAAAAAGATGAATTATGAATTGTTGAAGATGTTTAATATGCCTTTTAAAAAATAAATCTTAATAGGGGTTTAATATGGCTAGACGTGCATTAATAGAAAAAGCAAAAAAAGAACCTAAATATAAGGCCAGAAGATATTATAGATGTTCAAGATGTGGACGTGCAAGAGGTTATATGCGTAAATTTGGTTTATGTCGTATTTGCTTCAGAGAATTAGCCTCGCGGGGGGAAATACCTGGTGTAACTAAGGCAAGTTGGTAAGTGAGTGAGAACTAATTTAGATGCGTGATAAAGAGACTAAATTGTCAGTCCGAGTTCGCCCAGCATCTTTTTAGCATTCATATTGATAAAAAGGAGTTTTATAAATGATTACAGACTTAGTTGCCAATGCTTTAACAATGATTAGAAATGCCTGTTTACGGAGAAAGGAAAAAGTAGATA
>CAZQVU010000160.1:0-2559 GCA_964596885.1 uncultured Planctomycetia bacterium | reverse complement strand
TATAGGCCTCCTATGGAGCATCCCTGGAAGAGACCATTGTATGAAAGAAGATTGGTAAAAGAAAAGGTTCTTTTACAAAGCAAAAAAAGACACAAAAGAAGTGGCATTAATTAAAGATTAAAACAGGACATTTTTAAATTGGTAAAAACAGGACATTTTTATTTTGGCTTGACACCTTCATTGAAATTGCTTGACAGTTAAATTAATGATTGTATAATAAGGTTACTATAGAGGTTTTTAAAAGGAGATGGCAGTGCTTAGGAGTATGACAGGTTATGGTCTGGCTGAGGTAAAGGCCAGTTTCGGTATCATAAAGATTGAGATTAAATCTCTTAACCACCGTTACTTAGAGATAACTACCAGAATTCCAGAAGGTTTCCAGGTTTTTGAAAAAAGAATAGAGGATTTTATCCGCCACAAGATAAAAAGAGGGAGAGTAAATCTTTTTCTAAACATTGAAGGTGGCAATGATAGCGATATTCAGATTAAGATAAATAAAGGTTTAGTTTCTAAATATCTTAATCTATTAAAGGAACTCAAAAGGGAATTTAAATTAGGTGGTGAGATTAGTTTAGATAGAATCCTGGATTTTCCTGAGGTTGTAGAATATAAAAGGAAAAGATATGATTTACCTTGCTGCTGGCCTGATGTAAGGAGAACAACTAATAAGGCTCTACTGGACTTAATTAAATCTCGCAAAAAAGAAGGCAGAATTATTCAGGCTGAACTTTCAAAGAGGATAGAAGTTATTAAAGAATTACTTAAGAAAATAAAAAAGAGATTGCCTGTTGTCCTTAAAGATAAAAAAACTCAATTTTTAAAACACTTAAAAGAATCAGGAATAAAGAATCTTAATAGTGAAAAGTTCAATTTAGATTTGGCGGCTTATCTCCGAAATTTTGATATAAGTGAAGAGATTACTCGCCTAGATGCCCATCTTAAGGATTTTAAACATTCTTTGAGGTTAAATAGTGAGGTGGGCAGAAGGTTAGATTTTATTGCTCAGGAGTTAAATCGAGAGGCTAATACCGTCTCTTCTAAAACTCAAGATTATCAGATATCAAAAGCAGTAATTGAAATCAAGGCTGAAATTGAAAAGATTAGAGAACAGGTTCAGAATGTAGAATGACTCCGTACCTTTGAAAAGATGAGAAATTCAGAAATGTATTATGTTTATCTTTAAAGAGTAGAAAATAGACTCTTTATATTGGCTATACAAAAAATATTAAGTAGAGATTAAAGAACATAATGCAGGTCTGGTTGAATATACGAAGAAATATAAACTATGGCTGTTGATATATTGCGAAGTCTTCTTCTATTAGAAGAGGCTAAAAAGCGTAAAAGGTCTCTCAGGTATTTTGGTAAAGCATATAGTCTTGAAGTCTAGAATTAGAAAAAGTTTGAATAGGGGAGAAGGTGCGGAGTGAGAAAGAGGACTAAATTAAGTAATAAGAATTTTATAAATATTGGATTTGAGAATGTGGTAGCTAAGGATAAGGTAGTGGCTATCGTTTTGCCTCAAGCAGCACCGATTAAGAGGATTAAAGAGGAATCGCGCAGGCGTAATAAACTTATTGATGCAACAAGCGGTAGAAGAACCCGCTCCGTTATAATTACAGATAGTGATCATGTTATATTATCTGCAATTCAGCCTGAGACTATTACTCAGCGCCTGAACAAATAACTATTATTATGCAGGCTAAAGGACAGTTATTTATAATATCAGCACCTTCAGGCTGTGGTAAGACGACTTTAGAGAGGATGCTCATAGATTCAGATTTAAACTTGAAGAAGTCCATCTCAGTGACTACGCGTAAACCCCGTAAAGGTGAAGAGGAAGGAAGAGATTACTATTTTATATCAGAGAAGGAGTTTTTTAAAAAAAGAGATAATGGGGAGTTTTTGGAATGGGCTAAGGTCTTTGACCATTATTATGCTAGTCCAAAGGATAAGATCGAAAGATATCTAAATGAGAAGAAGAATATCTTATTGAGTATTGATATACAGGGTGCAAAGCAGATAAAAAAAATTTATCCAGATGCCGTATATATTTTTATCAAACCACCCAGCCTAAAAGACCTAGAAGCAAGACTCAAAGCAAGAGGCACTGATAACAAAGAAGATATAGAAAAGAGATTAAAGGTAGCCAAGGAAGAGATACGCCAGAGTAAGATGTATGATTATGTAGTAGTAAATGACAAAATAGATAGAGCCTATCAACAATTAAAAGAGATAATAAAAAACAATATTGAGAGGTGATTGTCCAGTGCAGATTCAATTTGAGGAGTTATTAAAGCGAACAGGTAGTATATATAAATTAGTAAATTTAGCCTCAAAAAGAGCCCTTCAGCTTAATGATGGCGCCCCAAGATTAATTAATGATGACGAGACAGAAAAGATATCAACCATAGCATTGAAAGAGATTTTGGAGGGCAAGGTTATATATAAACCTCGTAAGAAGGGATAATTAACCTTTCTAATGGCGGAAAGAAAGAATTTAACTTAAATTGAACTTTATTAATGAGAAAAAATAAGAAAGTATTAATAGGTGTATGTGGC
>CAZQVU010000159.1:0-2611 GCA_964596885.1 uncultured Planctomycetia bacterium | reverse complement strand
AGATTTTAATTTTTATAAATGGGACGGAGAAACATTTACAAAGGATGAGCATTAGATTGATTTCCAGCAATGAGGATTGTCTCTATGTTTGTAATAAAAATAGGAAATAGGAAACAAAATGAACAATGACGAAAAATTAAGATTAAAAAAGATATATGAAAGAACTGCCAGAGAGAAAATTAGTGGAAATGTTGTCTGTTGGCAAGGAAGGATATAAAGAGGGGTTTTATGAGTTATTGATCGAGGAATGCAAAAAAGGAACATCCTTGAGAAATATAAAGAAATAATAGAAGAAAATGAAAAAAATAGAAAGAAGACTTAGCTACAAGAAGAAAAATTGGAGGAGGAAGCCAAAGAAAGAAAAAAACCTACAGATTTGCAGGTAGGAGGTAGTTTTTTAATTTTCATATCATAATGAACATAATTTTTGGAACATGGGGGATTATAAATGAATCCTCTGCTTTTGGTTCTGAAAACATATTTTTTGGCGTAATGTTTTTAGGTCTAGGGATAGGGTCTATAAAAAATTTAAGCTGGTGTTTATATGTAGGTTTAATAATATGGCTTTTTGATTTCGTAGTAACTACTTGTTATTATTTATTACATTATTCAGAGCAAAGAATATTAATGCTGGCTGTAATTGTAAAAGCATGGCTTGCTTGGCAGTTAATAAAAGTTACTCCTCTATATAAAAAATTTTATTATAGAAAAAATGACTTAAGCAATAAGTACAAATGAAACACCTACTGCTATCAATTTTAATATTATTCCTCATTTCTCCCTTTGCTTATGCCAAGTCTGGGACTGATTATTTTCCTTTATTAATAGAAGGTGACTACTTGGTATATCAAGATCAGATAAAAATTCAAAACCAGCAAGGCAATTTTGAAGTGCACAGTAAATCTCTTAGGGAGAAAGTTTTAAGGTTAAAAATAAACGACTTGCGTACTTTAAAAGTTTTATTAACCGAAGTTAGAGACAATTTTAAGACAGTTAAAATGCAAGAGGAAAACTTTCAAGACATAAAGACATCCTATTATATATGATAAAAGATGGCAGGTAGATATATCGTTTTAACAATGAAGAGAATTTAAAACAAGCAATAACCAAGAATGAATTGCCGATTTACTCTCTTGTATATACATCCATTCCTTCTCCAAGAAGACTCAAAAGCGGGGAGACCCTAACGATTTAAAACGAAAAGATAAAATGCATTTTCACTATGTAAAGGGGATAGAAGATATAACCGTCCCAGTTGGTACTTTTAAGAATTGCTTCAAGATAGTATATAGCACATTACCTGATAGGACTATGGAGTGCTTTTGTTCTAACATAGGTATTGTACGAGGCAGATATCATCATGGGACAAATTCAACTGTATTAATGAACTAAAAGAGATTAATTTAAAATAAAGCAAAGTGTGATATAATTTAAACAATGTAGATATAATAGACTAAATTTTACCCCTTTTTGTATATAAAACTATGTTAACACAAACAAGGAAACCTGCATGGTTAGATAAAAAGATAAGTCTTAAGGTCTGTAATCAAATGAAGGAGATGTTATCCGATTTACACCTTAATACTGTCTGTGAAGAGGCAAAGTGTCCTAATATCAGTGAGTGTTTTGCAAGGGGTGAGGCGACTTTTATGATTTTAGGAGATACTTGCACCAGAGATTGCTCCTTCTGTGGAGTTAAAAAAGGGAAACCACAAAAAGTAGATAAGAAGGAGCCCAAGCGAGTAGCCGAGGCAGTTAGGAAATTAGGGCTTAGGCATACGGTTATAACTAGTGTCACAAGAGATGATTTATCTTTAGGTGGTGCTGAGATATTTGCTGAGGTTATCTCAGAGATAAAAAGGATAGATGAGAGGATAACAGTTGAGGTTTTAATTCCTGATTTTAATTTGAACCTTGAAGCAATCAAGATGGTAGTTGATGCAGGTCCTGATATAATAGCTCATAATGTCGAAACTGTCCCTCGTCTATATGAAAAAGTTAGACCTTCATCAAATTATAATAGTTCTTTAAAAGTTCTAAAAAAGATTAAAGAACTTAATGACAAGATATATACCAAATCAGGTATTATGTTAGGATTAGGTGAGAGAGAAGACGAGGTGATAGATGTCTTCTTTGATTTAGTAGATACAGGGTGTGATTTTTTAAGTATTGGCCAATATCTTCCTCCGAGCCTACATCATTATCCTGTTAAGGAATATATTGAGCCGAGGAGATTTGATTACTACAAAGAAAAGGCGCTTTCGGCTGGAATAAGATATGTGATGAGTGCTCCTTATGTAAGGAGTTCTTATCGGGCAGGTGAATATTTAGAAAAACAGAGTAAATGACGAATTACTAATTTCTAATTGACCCCCGAAGGATCCCGACAAGTCGGGACCTACGGGGCAGGCTAATCAATGACCAATAAACAATGAAAAAATGACCAGACTATTAAAAAACAAAGAAAATTTAGACATTGGGTATTGGAAATTGGGTATTGATTAGAAATTAGGTTAATTAGAGCAATTAGAAATTTAAAGACATTTAGAATTTAGAATTTAATTAGTGGTGGCAGGTTAAATTCGCCCCTGCTGATTCGTTTTGCATTCGC
>CAZQVU010000158.1:0-2630 GCA_964596885.1 uncultured Planctomycetia bacterium | reverse complement strand
CAGATTATGGAGAAGGATTATATATAGAAGGAAGTAGAAAACTTAAAGGAAGGATTGTAATTGAAGGTAATCGTCTATATCTTTCTGGCATATACGGTGCATCCACTACCTATATTCCCCTAGAGAAGATTGAGAGGTTGAGGTATGTAAGGGGCGGTTTAGAGATAAAGGTTAAATTGTCAGCGGCAAATATAGTCAGAGCCGTAATCTCTTTACCTGCAAAAGATATTCGGCGACTGACTAAAGACTTGGTTAAAAGATTACATCTTAAGAAAAGATTTTTAAAAAGAGAGTGGTCTGGAGAAGTTGCCTGGCGCTAGGAGGTAAGTAATGGAAAGATTTACAAATTTAGAAAAATTACCCGTCTCTATATCAAATAAGGTGAAGTCTTATCTTGAGGAATTAGTAGATTTGTATCAGGACGAGATTCTTTCTATAGCAGTTTATGGTAGTGTTGCAGCAGGTGACTTTGTGCCTAAGGTCTCAGATGTTAATATGGTTATTATTTTTGATAGACTGGAATTTACCGATTTTAAAAAAGGGTTAAAATTAATTAATAGAGGGATAAAGCATAAGATTAGTGCACCTTTATTTTTAACTAAGGAGTATATCCAGAGGTCTTTAGATGTCTTTCCTGCGGAATTTTTGGAGATGAAGGATAATCATATAAACCTCTATGGAGAAGATTTACTAAGTTCATTGAATGTTGATGAGTCCAACCTACGCTTGTATTGCGAGCAGCAGTTGAAAGGTAAATTGATAAGAATTAGACAGGCATATCTGGAAATTGGTTTAAAAAATAGAGGAATGGAAGCATTGTTAAAAGAGTCATTTACTTCACTCATTCCTATTTTCAGGAATCTATTGCGCTTAAAAGGGTTAAAGCCGCCTGTTGGCAAAGACAAGATTATAATTCAACTCTGCGAGCAATTTAGTTTAAATTATAATCTATTTTCAGCTATATTAAAAGATAAGAGAAACGATGAAAAGATAGCAGGCAAGAAAATAGAGGAGGTCCTAAGAGATTATATAGATGAACTCGATAAACTCTCTAAGATAGTAGACAAATTATGAAGAGATCTATCAGGATATTGTTATTTATAGTAATCTTATGTTTTGGTGGAGGTATTAGTGATTTAGGCTGGAGTCAACTTAAATATCCACGGTATTCAGGATATGTCAATGATTATGCTGATATTTTAACATTTGAAGAGGAAGCAAAACTTAATAATCTTTTAGGTGAACTTGATAGAAAAACAACGGCTCAGATAGCAGTATTGAGCATTGAGACCACTTCTGGAGTAAGCATAGAAGAGTATGCGGTTGAACTTTTTCAGAAGTGGGGTATTGGACAAAAGGGTAAAGATAATGGCCTTTTGTTATTAGTCTCGGTAAAGGATAGAAAAGTAAGGATTGAAGTTGGCTATGGTTTAGAAGGTGCTATAACAGACGCCATTTCTTCCCGAATAATCAGGAATATTATTGTTCCGCATTTTAAGCAGGCTGATTATGGTCAGGGTATTATTCTGGCTGTGACAACCCTTTCTAATTTAGTAGCCAAAAGTTATAATGTAGAATTATCTGGTATAGATAAAACACAGGTCGTGGAATTTAAGAATGATAGAACAACTTCGGCTTTACAGACCCTTTTTACTATACTTTTTATATTTCTTATCTTGGGTTTTCGTATGGGGCTGTTTACTTTTTTATTATTCGGTGCTTTAGGTAGACGACCTGGTGGATACTGGTATGGCACAGGCTATGGTGGTAATTCCGGAGGTTTTTCCGGTGGTTTTGGTGGATTTGGTGGTGGTTTAAGCGGCGGCGGTGGTGCTAGCGGCTCATGGTAATAAAAGGTAATAGGCTACTTTTTAAAGGAGGTAGATGATAAATGAAAAAATTTATTGCTGTTTTAGCAGTGCTCTTTGTGTTTTTAGTTATTGGTTTAAGCTGGTATATATCGGGATTAAATAGGGTTGTTGTTTTACATGAAGCGGTTAAAGCAGAATGGTCTCAAGTGGAAACGCAACTTCAAAGGAGGAATGATTTAATTCCTAATCTGGTTAATACTGTTAAAGGGTATGCTGCACATGAAAAAGGAATATTTACAGAGATTACTAAATTAAGAAGTCAATGGGCATCTGCTACTACGCGTCAGGATAAGATAGAAACAGCCAATAAGATGACTGATGCTATCTCAAGATTACTCTTGGTGGCAGAAAATTATCCTGACTTAAAGGCTAATGAAAATTTCTTGACCCTGCAGAGTCAGTTAGAGGGTACAGAAAATAGGATTTCCGTTGCCCGAAGAAGGTATAATGAAAAGGTGAGAGATTTTAATACTTATATCAGGACGGTCTTTGGAAGCTTTTTTGCTAAAAGAAGGAATTTAGATAGACCAGAGGTCTATTTTGAGGCAGAGGCAACTGCTAAAGCAGTTCCTAAGGTTGAATTTTAAGGTATCTTATAATGCAACGACCCAAATTATATGGTGAAAAAAGGTTGTTATTGAGAGAGTTGACTTTAAAAGGAGCAGATGTACTAACTCAATAATTCGGTGACCCTTTGAAGTTTACCAATCAGTACGACATCATAGTTAAATAATAGTTTTTATTAATTAATATTAGGAG
>CAZQVU010000157.1:0-2671 GCA_964596885.1 uncultured Planctomycetia bacterium | reverse complement strand
TTCGTGCCCTGTTAGAAATCAAAGATTTTCTAATGGGGCGTGCTTAGGATTTATTTATTATGTCCTCTATCTTCTGCTTACGGGTATATCTTTGTAGGAAGTCCCATCTTCTTTAACTCTTTCTCTACTTCATAAACTGGGAACTTTTGGTCAAATTTCCCAACTCTAACCCTATAGAATTTAATATCTCTAATCTTCTTCTCATCAATAAAAACCGGGTAATCTTTTCTTTTTAAATCCTGATATAGTTTCATAGCATTGGAATAGTTCGTAAATGAGCCAACCTGAACTGTAAAGTAGAATGCATCCTCATTTAAAATCTCATCAGCCATATAGCTCTCAAAACTCAGCGGATAAGACCTTTTAACCTTATAAAAATAATCCTTTGCCTGTTGCCAGTTACCAAGTTTTAAATAACACTGAGCTAACTTAAAATAGATATTACTTTTATTGGATGGTCTTGAGTGTAACTCTAATATATCTTTATATTTATTTATAGCCTCATAGAACTTCTTATCTATAAAGTAGGAGTCAGCAATACCTATATTAGAATTAATGGTTATCAAATCTAACTTATAGTTAATTGCTTCCTTAAAACACTCTCTGGCTTTCTCAGTATTAGCCAGCTTTAAAAAAGATAGGCCCATTAAATAATAAGCCTGTCTTTTCTTAAAACTAGTAGGTTCTCTCTTAATAAAACCCTGCGCTTTAACAATACTAGCGGTATAATTTCCTTCTAAGAATAACTCTTCAATATCAACAATCTCATCAGCAAAAGACATAATATTAAATTCGATTGATAAAATTATCAATACTATCAAATATATCAATCTTCTCATAATCTTATCCATTCCCCTTTAAGATTAGCAAGGGAGGCATCTATTATTCTGACCTCAACTATTTTACCTATCAATTCTTTGGGTCCTTTAAAGATTACCACTTTATCGGTTCGGCTTCTTCCTATTAAATAATCACCCTTTTCATCAGCACTTTCAACTAAGACACCGACTTTTCTATTAATAAGTTTTTTATTATTGGAAAGAGTTATATTCTTTTGAAGCCTTAATAACTCCTGGTGTCTTTCCTCTTTTACTTTTTTAGGAACATTATCCTCCAACCTTGCAGCCTGAGTATAAGGTCTTGGTGAATATTTAAAAATATAAGCAGTATCAAACTGCACCCTCTTCATAATATCAATAGTCTCAGCAAAATCCTCATCGGTCTCATTAGGAAAACCAACTATTATATCTGTAGCTAGGCTAACCTCAGGAATTAATTTTCTTAAAATATCTACCTTCCTTAAATAATCTTCCCTTGTATATTTTCGATTCATGCTTTTTAGTATTTTATCTGAACCTGATTGAATAGGTAGATGTAGGCTCTCACAAACTGTAGGTAGTTTAGACATTGCTATAAACATCTCATCTGAGGCATCTTTAGGATGCGAGGTTATAAACCTCAATCTCCTCAGTTCATGCATCTTATCAATATCCTTTAAAAGTTGAATAAAGTTATATCCGTTATTAAAATCTTTCCCATAAGAATTTACATTCTGTCCTAAAAGGGTAACTTCCTTGGCGCCTTTCTTGATAAGCACCTCTATCTCTTTTATAATAAGTGAAGGAGGTCTACTAACTTCTCTTCCTCGAACAAATGGCACGATGCAATATGAACAGAAATTATTGCACCCTTCCATTATAGTAACATATGCGGTCAGATATCTTCTTTTATTTCTAAAACTAAAATTTTCTCTATCAACAGGCCTTTCTCTTCTATCAACAGCTAAAATCCTCTTATTATTCTTGGCAATATCTTCTAAATAATCTGGAATATTATATAGATTCTGGGGGCCACAGACTAAATCCACCTGAGGTAATCTATCAAATATCTTCTCTTTATGAGCCTGTGCCATGCAACCAATTACCCCAATAATTCTTTTATTGGGGTAATTGTCCCCCCGCTTAGATTTGCCCAAAGAGCAAATCTGGGGGGATAGCATATTCACTTGTCCATATACTCTGCGTTCAGCATGCTCTCTGACACTACAGGTGTTAAATAGAGCAATGTCTGCATACTCTATATGAGGAGTTAAAGTAAAACCTCTTGTTTTAAGCAGACCCTCTAAAATTTCAGAGTCATACTTATTCATCTGACAGCCAAAAGTTTTAATGTACACATTAAAACTTTTGTCCCTACGCTTAGTTTTGTTTTTGCAAAACTGTAGGGGTATGCCTTCTTGTCTATTCTGTTCTTTTCCTTCCATAAATCCCTATCAATTCTTCTTTTCGTCTCCTCGGTAACCTTTTCAATTTTCGTTCTGTCTTTATGGCATTTTTATAATATTTATATTCCTTCACATAAACCAATTTAATCGGTCTTCTGTCTCTGGTATACTTTGCTCCTCGCTTACTGTCATTATATTCCTTAATCCGCTTCTCTAAGTCATTCGTGCTTCCAGTATAATAGATTCCGTCAGCACATTCAAGAATATATACATAAAATACACCCCTGTGCTTAAATTTACGTTTCATAGCAAACTTTTTCTCTAAACAAAAGACTTAAGTTTGTCCCTCTGCACCTCAAGAGAATACTTGTCCCTGCGATTACCCCTACTCTTGCTTTCGCAAGAAAGCGTAGGGGTGCGAGAGATCTCATATTTCGCTTGGTCTTC
>CAZQVU010000156.1:0-2683 GCA_964596885.1 uncultured Planctomycetia bacterium | reverse complement strand
CTGGTGCACTATTCTGTTGGCACAAAACTCCTGAAGTAATCTGAATTGCCTGGTGCATATTCATGTCCAAATGGTCCCCAACCAGAGGCATTACGGGCTCTGACATCCCAGTAGTATCTGATGCCTGTCAGGACCTCTTCATTAAGGGTAGTTGTAGTTCCGGTTGTCTCCTCTTTAAAGACACTCTCATATTCATCCTCCATCACCTCAAAGCCAACATTGGGAAGGAGGGTGTCATAGAGTTTGTAGTCTGCAAAGTCTAAGGTCTCTAACCAGGCTACTAAAGTATCAATTGTATCTATAGCAGTGACACAGTCTATAAAAGCCGCCCATTTTCCATGCATAATATTAAACTGGGCATCAGAGATTTCAGTTATGGCTCGCTTAATTATCCTAATCTCTCCATCTACTACTTCTATTCTCATTAAAGTCAACTTTAATAAAAGTAATTCCATCTGAGTCCACTCACGCGCCCAGTCTAAGTCCAGGTTCTGCTCTATAGGTATGAGTTCTTTTATGGGTTTGACGCCCTGACTTCCATTCTCTAAGAAATACCAGAACTTATAAATACCATAGACTAACTTCTCTTTTATCTTCTCTATATCAACAGGCCTATCTCCTCCACCTTCTGAGTGGTTCTGCCAGTATAAGAGATATTGATGAGGTGCCAACCATCTACTCTCAATCAAGCCATAGGTATCCAAGTGTTGGAGGAGAGTCCAGGGTATATCACCCCAATACCAGATTAGACCATCTATAACCGCATCCCAGACCTCTTCCTGGAATTTATCTGTATAGTGCTCTATCTTGGTAGTCAGGGCATAGGTATAATCTTTAATCTCTTCCTCAGTGGCATTGGCTCCACCTTCAGGATAGGGTCTTTCATCCTCTATCCATCTGGTATAGTGGAGATTGACTAAGAACTCGGTCAGGTCAGCCAATCTTGCATCATAAATACGCTCATTATGATAGAGTTCATCATCCAAGAGAGCCCTTGAGATAAATAAGAATAGGTCGGCAGAGCCGTGGCTACGAGCGTAGTCATGACAAAAGCTGAGCCAGGCAGGGTAGAGGGAGTCGGCTAAATTACGGATGTTGCTATATTCTTCTGGAGTAATGCTTTCACCTAATAACCTGCCTGCCTCCCATTCTGAATAGAGGCACTTTCCATATTCAAAGGCGACCTCACCTATGACCATAGCCGGAAAGACCCAGAGACCGCCTACCTTAGCAGACTTGATTCCATATCTTACTATCCAGTCGCACATAGTCCAGGCACCTGTATTGGCTACTGCACCAGAGACATCGCTCCAGAAGACAATTGAACTTTGCTCATCATAGGCATGAAAGACAAGGGCATTTACGCCTATCATCGCTGCATTTAAGCCACCTATAAAGACTGGTGTGCCATAGGGTGTATCCATATGTCTGGCAAACCAGTAATGGACTTTGGTTGCACCTCTTGGAGTAAGCCAGACGTGTTCTTCACCAGTTGGGCTAACTGTGCTATAATAATACTCAGTGCCAAATCTCATACTGGTCTTTGTTCCCTGGAGGACGCCTGTCTCTACAGCAGTAAGTTCTACATACTCAGGCATACGATAGCCACTATATTTTATATCCAAACCAGAGAGTCTGAACTTATACTTGCCCAATTTGTGCCATTTGCCTGTTTGTATCTGACCATTATACTCTATATAGATATACCTTGCTGGTCTTGCGCCCTCTCCTGCCAAGGCTGATTCCTGCTCAGCCATTGCTTCAAAACTAACCTCATCTATAGCATCCACTGACTTTATTATCTTGCCTATATTAGGCCTTGAGAGGTCTATATACCTGGCTGCCTCTGGGCTTAATTTGCCATTGTTAAAGAGAGGACCTTTCAGTTCTATCTTTGTCTTATCAAGGAATCTTATCTGGTTTATTACCTCTTTTGAGTTGCTGGTAATAAAGACTGTGCTTTCAGCGCCATAGAAACCTGGTTTGTTGGTCAGGCTAATAAGTTGCTCAAAGTCCATCCCTAATTCATATCCCTGCAGAGAGACGCGATAATAGGAGGTCTTCAGTCTTATATTATAGCCAAACTTTATCCTTTGCACAGCTACATTAGCCCCGGGGATATCTAAATCTAACTGGTTGAGGATATCGTCAAAGAAGGTATCGGAAATACCCATTGATACATCTATGCTTCTTTTCCATATTATGCGACCTTCATAGTTTAATTTTTTCAACTCTACAAAAGGCAGGCCGCCACCTTCGGGAGAGTAAAAGGGTTGATCTACTATTGGCTTTATGACTGCACTACCACTCATACCAAACTTGCCTGAGAAGGGGTTGACCTTTATAGTAGTTGTCTTGCCAGATGAGTCTACAAAGTCAAACTTTAGATGAGAGATGCCAGTAGGCAGGATGTTTTTGAGTTCAGATAGAGGCAATTCAAATTCCATACCTTTTATATACATTATCAGGGCATTCTTGGAAGCATCTATGAAAAACCTATCACCTTGATAGGTGTAGTCCTTGACAAAGTAGAGTGGCTTTGTGGGATCATCAGGGTCTTTTATATCTGAGTGGGTTAGTTCCTTGCAGTCTTCACCAACCCACTTGCCATCGTATTTAGTCTTGTCATAGATGATAGGTTTGCCGTCATCGCCGATGGTGATTTTGGCGTCTTTGAGGGAAT
>CAZQVU010000155.1:0-2685 GCA_964596885.1 uncultured Planctomycetia bacterium | reverse complement strand
TGGGACATTGTTATTTCGAATTTGTTTAGAGTTTAGTATTTCGTGCTTAGGATTTTTCTTTACCATTGGTCATTAGTATTTGGTTTTTATTTAGGTCAATTAGAAATTAGTAATTTGTCATTTATCTATTTTCCTGTTATTTAATCATTCTAACTTTAGTATCCCATTGCTCCTAATACGCTTTTTTTATCAGCCTTAACTGCCCTGGGGCGTTCAATTAATTTTATTGCTCTATCCGGATCCTTTAGGCCACAACCAGTTAAGGTGCAGACAATTTTAGCTTTTCTATTCTCTTTAATCTGATTTTCAAAATAGCCTGATTTAGTAAGTTTTATAAGCCCGGCAATGGAAGCAGCAGATGCAGGTTCAGCAAATATACCTACATCTCTGGCTAAGACCTTATAGGCCTCTATAATCTCATCATCGCTTACCTTATCAATTAAACCTCCGGACTCATCCCTCGCCTCCTCTGCCTTCTTCCAACTTGCCGGATTACCTATCCTTATAGCCGTGGCTATAGTCTCAGGATGTTTTATAACCCTCTTTTCTACGATAGGCGCAGCTCCGGCTGCCTGAAAACCCAACATCTTAGGAAGTCTATCTATTTTATTCAACTCTTTATATTCTTTATAGCCCTTCCAGTAGGCTGTAATATTGCCTGCATTACCAACGGGCAATATATGAAAATCGGGCGCACATCCTAAATCATCACATACCTCAAAAGAGGCTGTCTTCTGTCCTTCAATCCTGTTTGGATTTATGGAATTTACTAAAGCAATCGGATATTCATCGGTTATCTCACGAACTAATCTCAAGGCTTCATCAAAATTACCCTCTATTGCTATAACAGTTGCTCCATGTATTAAAGCCTGGGCTAATTTACCTAAAGCAATAGCCCCTTCTGGGATAACTACAAAACTTTTCATTTTTGCTTTAGCCGCATAGGCTGAAGCTGAGGCTGAGGTGTTACCGGTTGAGGCACACATAACTGCCTCCATACCTTCTTCTTTAGCCTTTGAAACTGCTACAGTCATGCCTCTATCCTTAAAAGAACCAGTGGGATTCTGTCCCTCAAATTTAAGATAAATCTCATAATTAATATCGAACATCTCTTCTAAGGCGTCTGCTCTAATTAATGGAGTATCACCTTCACAAAGAGATATAACTGGAGTCTTCTCTGTTATCGGAAGATACTCTTTATATCTTTGGATTACACCTATTCTACTCATAACTCCCTTTCCTGTTCAATCTTTATGGCTACTGACCTTGCTTTAATTACAGAAAGTTTATCTATCTCGCTTAAAGCCTTCTTAAGGCTATATTCCTTGGTCTTATGGATAAGCATAATTATAGGCACAGCCTTCTGCATACTTTTTGCCTTCTGAACTACAGAAGCAATACTAATTTTATATTTTCCTAAAATGCCGGATATTTTAGCCAATACCCCTGGGTTATCAATTGCCATAAAACGTATGTAAAAACAAGATTCTATCTCATCTAATCCCTTTATCCTTTTTTTCTTTAAAGAATTAATTAAGATATCAGAACCTTTGTCTTCAGTCTTTTGCATATCTGATATTATATTGGCGATATCACTAATTATCCCTGATGAGGTAGGTTCACCTCCTGCTCCTTGACCGTATAGGAATAAATCATCAGCCAAATCTGATTGTATATATATAGCATTATAGACACCATCTACATTAGAAAGAATATGGTTTTTAGGTAAAAGAGTTGGATGGACTCTTACCTCAATGGAATCTTTTAAATTCTTAGCAATGGCTAAAAGTTTTATATTATAACCTAACTCTTTAGCATACATTATATCAGCCGATGATATACTCATTATGCCTTCAATAGAGATATCCTCCAATCTTATATCCTGACCAAAGGCTAATGATGAAATAACCGCTAACTTATGAGCAGAATCTATACCTTCGATATCTAAAGAATAATTCCTCTCAGCAAAACCTTTATTCTTTGCCTCTTTTAAGGAATCCTTAAAACTTGCTCCTTTGTTATACATATTACTTAGGATATAATTTGAAGTGCCATTAATTATACCCCACATACTCTTTATACGATTAGCAATTAATCCTTCTCTTAAAACCTTAATGAGAGGTACACCAGCCATAACTGAAGCCTCATAATAAAGACCCACATTGTTATCTTTAGCAACCTTAAATAACTCGCTCTTGTGGTCTGCTAAAAGGGCTTTATTTGCAGTTATTACATATTTCTTATTGGCTAATGCCTCTTTGATAATCTCCTTTGCTGGATGGATACCACCTATAAGCTCAATAACTATATCTACTTGAGGATCATTTATTACATCATCGGCCTTTCTTTTTATAATATCTCTACTTAATTTAGAGTTTCTAAAAACCTTAGGATTTTTATCGCAGACAGCAACTAAATTAATATGCCAGCCCGTCCTCTTTCTAAAGATAGATTCATTCTTCTTGATAGCCTTAACTACTGCAGAACCTATAGTGCCAAATCCTATTATGCCTATATTTATCTCCTTAGAAATCTGCCTTCTTTTATAGACAACCATCTTTTTATTATCACTAATGGGACTTGCTTCCCTCATCGTAACCTCCATAAAATACATATCTTACTTCTGCCTTTATTGCTATTATAATACAAGAATAACCTAAAAAAGTAAAGTACTAATTATAATCC
>CAZQVU010000154.1:0-2698 GCA_964596885.1 uncultured Planctomycetia bacterium | reverse complement strand
CTTTGTAAGACAATATCCTGATCACTGGTGGTGGGTGCATGACAGATGGAAAGGTATGAAGAAATTAAAAAATGTTTCAAATGACGAATTACTAATTTCTAATTAACCTAATAGAATAAATCCTAAGCACTAAATCCGAAATACTAAACAAATTATAAATAACAAATTACAATGTTTCAAACTTTATCATACTAAGGATGGTTTGGGATTTGGAATATTGGAAATTGGATATTGTTTAGGATTTAGGAATTAGAATTTAGGATTTTTTGAAGAAAGCAAGGGATGAAAACCTCTAACTTCTGATGTCTGATATACAAAATGCCAAAGAACAGATAATATTTTTAGTTGGTCCCACAGCCAGTGGTAAATCCGAGATAGCTGTCTTAGTGGCTGAGAAGATACCAGCAGAGATTGTCTCCTGTGATTCAATGTGTGTCTATAGGGAGATGGATATCGGCACTTCTAAACCTTCTATAGAGTTGCAGAGGAGAGTTCCCCATCACTTGATAGATATTCTAATGCCAGATGAAGAATTTAATGTAGCCATGTTTAAGAAGAAGGCTGAGATACTGATTAAAGAAATACACACCAGAGGCAAAACCCCTCTTTTTGTAGGTGGAAGCGGTTTATATATGAAGGTATTATTGGATGGTATATTTGAAGAGGAGAAGAAGAGTGATAATTTGCCAGAAGAGATTAAAGAAGGAATAAGGGAAAAAGATACTAATTATCTCTATCAGGAATTGAAGAAAGTTGATCCTGAGGCAGCCAATGTTATTCATCCTAAAGATAGAAGAAGAGTTATAAGAGCCCTTAAGGTTTATTATAATTTAGGTATGCCTATATCTAAACTTAAGAAAGGGACAAGGGGCATCTCTGATAAGTATGAGGTTAGAATATTTGGTCTCAGGCGCAATAGAGAATCTCTTTATGAAAGGATAAATAGAAGGGTTGATGAGATGTTTGATAAAGGTTTGGTTGATGAGGTAAAAAGGATAAATAAAAGATATAATTTGAGTAAAACAGCCAAAGAGGCCTTAGGTTATAAGGAGATTCTTAAGTATCTTGATGGACAGATCTCTCTTGATGAAGCCAAAAGACGAATAAAAGTAAATACCAGACATTTTGCCAAGCGCCAGATGACCTGGTTTAAGAAAGATTCCAGGATTGAATGGATTGAGATTGAAGATAATGAAGGACCTGAGTCAGTTGCTGATAGGATTTGTAGGATGATTAAATATGGGGTATAGAGAAAGGGCTATTTTAGTTGTCCTGTATTCACCTTATGATGAAAGGTGGATGAAGGAAGACCTCATAAATGAAGTGCGTGAACTTGCTGCTTCTTCGGGAGCAGATAATAAAGCCGAAGTTATAGCAAGAAAAGATAAACCTGAAGCCGCTTATTATATAGGTAAGGGTAAAGTAGAAGAGGTTTCAAGGTTGGTTAGAGAGCATAATGCCGATTTAGTCATTTTTAATGAGGATTTATCTCCTGCTCAGGAAAGAAATCTTGAGAAGGAGACCGGTGTTAAGGTTATTGATAGAACTCAACTTATTCTGGATGTCTTTGCTCAGCGAGCAAAGAGTGCTGAAGGTAAAGTTCAGGTTGAACTGGCGCAGTTAGAGTATCTTTTACCTAGACTTACAGGGCGTGGTCAGATGTTATCCCGCTTGGGGGCTGGTATTGGGACAAGAGGTCCTGGTGAACAGAAGCTGGAGGTTGACAGACGTCGCATACAGGAAAGGATCTTAGAGTTAAAAAGGAAGTTGAGAAAGATTGAAGAAAGAAGAGAAATCTTACGAGAAAAAAGGAGAAGAAATATAATTCCAACAGTTACTTTGGTAGGTTATACCAATTCTGGTAAATCAACACTTATAAATGCCTTAACTGGTGCACAACAGACTGTTAAAGATAAACTTTTTAGCACTTTAGACCCTAAACTTAAAAGACTTACTTTGCCTAATAACCAAAGTGTTCTTATTGCTGATACTGTCGGTTTTTTGCATAATCTACCACATCATTTAATAGAATCCTTTAAGGCTACCCTGGAGGAAGTGATTGAGGCTAATGTATTAATTCATGTTTTAGATGCAAGTAATCCCAAGGTATATGAACTCAAGGATGCAGTTTATGAGGTTTTAGGCCAGTTGAATGTTATGGATAAACCTATAATTACTGTTTTGAATAAGATTGATAAGGTAAACGATAAGACTATTATTGATAGATTTAAAAAGAAGATTGGTGATTGTATAAGCATTAGTGCCTTATATGGTGAAAATTTAAATGAGTTAATAACTATTCTGACTTCCAAATTCAAAAATTTAAGAACATTTATCAGGCTTTTAATTCCCCACAGGAGATTAAGTTTGCTTGATACAATCCATACTAAAGGACAGGTTATAAAAAGACAATATAAGCCTGAAGGTGTATATATTGAAGCTGAAGTACCTATATTATTAGCAAAAACCTTAAAATCATATCTGTATCATTAAAAAAAGTGGATATAGGTTATGAATAAAAATACTGATACAGGTTTAATAAAATGGCTATTTATTTTTTTGGTATTTATCTTTAGTTTATGGGGTTTCTTTATCGTAGTTCAGAGTCCTCATAGAATACCAGACTTAAAAAGGTTCTTTAATGAGATTAAAGCCTTGAATCAGGTATTTAATAAGGGTCAGAGAGGCTATCTTCAGC
>CAZQVU010000153.1:0-2766 GCA_964596885.1 uncultured Planctomycetia bacterium | reverse complement strand
CGCAAAGCCCGCCGCCTAAAAGTTAATTTTACAGTTATCTACAAAGTAAAGCGGCCCCTTGAAACATCTATGAAGATTGGGAATAAAGAGGTAAGGGCGCTTATATCAGATTTAAGCGAGAATGGCATGGGCATTAT
The DNA here is from genome assembly GCA_964596885.1 of uncultured Planctomycetia bacterium. Taxonomy (GTDB): domain Bacteria; phylum Omnitrophota; class Gorgyraeia; order JAGLLT01; family CAZKQD01; genus CAZQVU01. The sequence continues at coordinate 2,629 of CAZQVU010000153.1, read as the reverse complement.
AACAGAACCCCATATTCCTGCCTCAACTATTCTTTTAATTCAATTTACTTTAATAAATCCTAAAGCCAAAGCCGATGATGAAAGCCGAATGAAATCAATGAAGATAGAAGGTGAAGTCCGCTACTGTAGATTTGTAGGAGATGGACATCGTTTAGGAATACTTTTTACTCAAATAGATAGAGATGACAAACAAATCATCTCTAATCTTGTGAACTCAGGAATTAAATAGCCACCACTTTAGCCTGAATGCCTTAGGTTTATCTCAGAATAACGTTTAGAGATTGCTGAAAAAGTCCAGAAAAAGGTCACTGCTGCATTTTTCAGTGGTCTCTTTTTGATTTCTTGACAACTTCATTAATATATTGTAGTATGTGTGAGGCAGTAAGAGATTAAAGATATGGATAGATCTAACCTAATAAGTATATATAAAGTGCCAGATGAGGTGACTGGTGTTACCTTAAAAAGCCTCTTAGAAGAACAAGGAATTAAGGCAATCTTGCGCTCATCTCAGATTCCCTGGCTTGATAATATTATGACAAAGGCTTTAGGATACTGGGGTGAGATTTTAGTTAAGGAAGAAGATAGAGATAAAGCAGAGAGTATTATTAAGGATTTTTTAAAACCCAATAATAAAAAAGAGTAATTGAATGGAGAGGTGCCTGAGTTGGTTGAAAGGAGCCGCCTGCTAAGCGGTTGTTCTGCCTAAAAGCGGAACCCTGGGTTCGAATCCCAGCCTCTCCGCCACCGTACCATTCGCAAAGTTTTGCTCAGGTACGGTGCACAGCATTGTACCATTCGCAAAGTTTTGCTCAGGTACGGTGCACGGCACTGATTTCTTTAGGGAGAGTTTTTTAGTCTGCGGAGTTTTAATGTAAGAGACCAGTTTCTCCGCTATTCTACGCCGCTATGTTATTTTTATGTGAACAGCTTCACAGGAATGGATGTTGCTTTTAAGATGCTTTCGTTTCTGGCTTCGAAGGATTGGCCAGCATAGAAAGAGCGAGAATTTAAAAAGACACAGGATGAATCTCTCCTGTGGAAAAGAGAGTTAATTATGCCCGATACATTTTTAATTACCATAGTTTTTATTGCTTTAACAACATTAGTGGCCGCTTTTGTTAAAGGAAAAAGCAAAGATAGATGTCTGGTAGATTTTTCTGGTGATTTAGTTAATCTTGAAATGGCAGATGGCAAAGTGGTCTGGGGCAGGTTGAATGTAGAAAGTACTGGTTTAGAATTGCTTTATAAGGAGAAACATCATGATGAAGATGGCCACGATGAATATAGCTATATGTTGTATAAGAGCGAGTTTGCGAGGATTCTGGCTTTTGTTCGTTATCACGAACAATTGAGCGAAGAAGGTAAAAAAGAAAGACAGCAAGAAATAGAAAGGACATATCACCCAGGATTTTTTAGAAGACTAAAAAGAAAGATACGAAACTTCTTCTCAACAGTAAGAGATTCAATCTTGGAAGTGGTTAATCTTTTTATTGGTCAAGCAAAAAGGATAACACTTGCTCAGGGAGTGCTTACTTCCCAGGATAAATATGTCTCTCAAATGAAGGAAAAAATAGTAGGTCTTTCTGCAACTGCTTATGAGCCGTTACTGGAAAAAAACATCGGTAGAAAAGTAGTGCTTGAGTTAATAAGAGGCGATAAAACAATAGAATATGTAGGCGTCTTAAAGGATTATACTCAAGAATTTATTGAAGTTTTGGATATTGCTTATAAAAAAGATGTAAATCAGAAGTCCAAAAGAGCTGATTTTGTCGTCCCCCGCTCATTAGGCATTATTCGCCATTTAGCAGAATAAAAAATGCGCCCATAGCTCAATTGGATAGAGTAGCGGTCTACGAAACCGTTGGTTCCCCGTTCGAATCGGGGTGGGCGCGCCAGATTTTTTACCTCTTTCCCGATTCGAAAAGGGGTACGGGGAGATTGTCCCCGTGCTTTCGGGGTAACAGGTCGCCTGAGGCGACCGCCATAGGGGCAGAGCCCCTTTGGAGAGTGAACGTAGTGAACGACAGAATCGGGGTGGGCGCGCCACCGTACCATTCGCAGAGTTTTGCTCAGGTAGGGTGCACGCCACCATACCGTTCGCAAAATCTTACTCAGGTACGGTGCACGCCACCGTATCATTCGCAAAGCTTTGCTCAGGTGCGGTGCACGGCAGACGCTGTGTTACTTGCACTGCTGCGCGTTATTACTTCGAGTATGGTGGTGAGGAGCAGGATGTATTTTGTCTATGCGCTTATAAGCAAGAAAGATAAAAGTTTTTATATTGGTTTTTCTAAACATATCAAAAGAAGAGTGGAAGAACATAACAACGGCAAAGTAGCAAGCACCAAGACAAAAAGACCCCCTTGTATTATTATTCTGTGAGGGCTACTTGTCTAAGAAAGATGCTTTAAGAAGGGAGCGTTATTTTAAATCTAGCAAGGGAAAAACCACACTAAAGCAAATACTTCGCGAGAGTTTGCGGAATTATATATAGCAAATGAAAGAAGACAAAGATACCCGTTATATGAGAGAAGCTTTAAAGCAAGCAGAAGAAGCTTTTTCTAAAGATGAAGTGCCGGTGGGTGCAGTAATTGTCTATAAAGATAAGATTATTGCACGTGCCCACAAT
>CAZQVU010000152.1:0-2772 GCA_964596885.1 uncultured Planctomycetia bacterium | reverse complement strand
TGGCATTATGTCCATTGGCTAAGTGTATTCTACCCTAAAGACCTTCCCAAGGATAAATGGCTTCAGTATTATAGCAGGCATTTTAAGACAGTAGAATTGAATAATACTTTTTACCACCTTCCTAAAGAAAAGACCGTCGAAAATTGGCACAATTTAGCCCCTCAAGGATTTATCTTTAGCGTTAAGGTCTCAAGATACATCTCTCATGTTAAAAAGTTAAAGGAAGTGCAGGAAAACATTAATCTATTCTTTGATAGAATGAGACATCTTAAAGACAACTTAGGTCCTTTCTTAACCCAATTACCGCCGAGTTTTAAAAAAGAGAAAGAGAATATAAGATGTTTAGACGACTATCTTAAAGCCTTACCCAAAGACTACAGACAGGTTATAGAGTTTCGCCATCCATCCTGGTTTAATGACGATATCTATCATCTTCTAAATAGATACAATGCGGCTCTCTGTATAGTAAGTATGCCTAATTTTCCAGTAGTCCTTGAGGCAACCTCTGATTTTGTTTATATTCGTATGCATGGAGGAAGCATCTTATACGGTTCTAATTATTCTAAAAAAGAACTTAAGGAATGTTGTAACTGGATAAAGAGATTCTTGGATGATGGCTTAGATGTCTATATATATTTTAACAACGATGCCTATGGATATGCTGTTAAGAACGCCCTAACCTTAAAAAAGATGTTTTTTTGACATTTTGATTACATACTAATACTAGATTAAGGAGGAGATAAATATCTTTTGTTGACGCCGGTTGATTTATTAAGTTAAATAAAATAGAATGAAATAAGAATGAGGAGGTCATTGCTATGAAAAGAAAAGCATTAATTATTTGTCTAATTTTTATCTTTACTCTTTCATTTGCAAGTTGGGCAAAAGAAATATCAAAGAGTACAAGCGAGGACCAGGTAGATGTTGAAGTAACCATCTACAATAGTAATCTCGGATTGGTGAAGGATGTCAGGAAGGTTGCTCTTCCTCGGGGGATAGGCGAATTGAGATTTATGGATGTCGCCTCAGGCATTAAGCCGGTTACGGTTAAGATTCGGTCCTTAAATTATCCTGATAAGTTTTCAGTTCTTGAGCAGAATTATGAATATGACCTTATGAATGCAGATAAACTACTTGATAAATATGTAGGAAGGAAGATTAAGATAGTCGACTGGAATAAATATAAGGGCCGAAAAGAAGTTGTAGATGCTTTATTATTAAGCAACAATAATGGCCAGATATATAAAATAAATAATGAGATTTATCTGGGACATCCTGGTTATAAGGTCCTGCCCAAGATACCCGAGAATCTAATAGCAAAACCTACTCTTACCTGGCTTTACAACAATCAAATTAAGAAGAGACATAAGTTAGAAACCTCCTATCTTACTGATGGTATTAACTGGAAGGCGGATTATGTTGTCGTTTTAAATAAAGATGATACATCGTGTGATTTATCCGGCTGGGTAACTATCGATAATAAGAGTGGGGCAACTTATAAAGATGCCCGTCTCAAGTTGGTTGCCGGCAAAGTCCATAAAGTAGAAGAAAAATATTATACAGATGAGATGGTTCTGTATGAAAAATTAGCTTTAGCCGGTAAGCCTCAATTTAAAGAAGAGGGCTTTTTTGAGTATCATTTATACGACCTCCAGAGAAGAACTACACTAAAAAATAACCAGACAAAACAGATAAGTTTACTTGATGCAGAGGGTGTAGGAGTGGATAAGGAACTGAGGGTTTATGGGATTAGAAGTTATTATACCAGACGCTACCGACCTGAAAATCCAAAGCAGCCGGTAGAGGTCTATATCAATCTTATGAATTCAGAAGATAATAATTTAGGTATGCCTTTACCAGAGGGTATAATGCGTTTATATAAGAAGGATAAAGAAGAGAGTTTGCAGTTTATTGGTGAGGATAGAATAGAGCATACTCCCAAGAATGAGAAGATAAGTCTTAAAATAGGCGAAGCCTTTGATGTAGTAGCAGAAAGGATTCAGACAGATTATAAACACCTTGGAGGCGATGTTTATGAATCTGAATGGGAGATAATCTTAAGAAATCATAAAGAAGATGATATAATTGTTAATATAATAGAGCCACTTTGTGGTGACTGGCAGATAATAGACAATAATTATCCCTATAAAAAGATAGATGCCTTTACCATTAAGTTCAATGTGAATATTCCCAAAGATGGAGAAGTGAAAGTAAAATACAGAGCAAGAATTGATATTTAAATTATCTTTTATAGTTTGAAAATCAATCGGGAAGTAGCGCAGTTTGGCTAGCGCGCAGCGTTCGGGACGCTGAGGTCGCGGGTTCAAATCCCGCCTTCCCGACCATATTTAGCCGACCTCAAAAGGGAGTTTTAGAGGGAAAGGTTGTTTCCCTCTGAGGGCTTTTACATCTATGCAGAAGGAAAGAAAATATTAAAAGTAAACCATAAGGGTTTGCTTTTAAGGAGCGTAAGCGACGGTCGGGTGGTTCAAATCCCGCCTTCCCGACCAAATCAGACTTTGGGATTTTTGGGAGAAAATTGAGCTTTCACCTAAAATTGCGCATAAACGAACTACTTCGCAAAATATGCCAATTTGCCTGCCTGTGCGGGCGAACCGCACGCAGACAGGGGAGTATAAACGAAATAATTCGGTTATTTTAAGTTATAGCCATCTCGTGGAGTTGAAAAGATGAACATATATCTAAAACTATTTCTAAAACTATTTTTGGCAATGGGAATTCCTTTTGGGATAGTTATGGGAATATTCTATT
>CAZQVU010000151.1:0-2787 GCA_964596885.1 uncultured Planctomycetia bacterium | reverse complement strand
TTTGATTTGAAGACAGCAAAACCAAATATCAGCAATTTTAAGGATTTCAAAAGGACATTGTTAGAATGGGTGGCAATTTTCTTAGCGAAAAATCCAAATGCAAAGGTAAAGTCATATATTGCAATTCCTTACAATCCATACGAACCAAGACCTTATGAAAGGTGGACATTGAAAGGTATGTTGGATTTGGCTAATGAGTTGAAAGTTGCAGAAGAATTGTGGGATTTTCTTGGGAATGATGGTGCCTATGAAGAGTTATTGAGCTGTTTTGAAAAAGTAGGTATAGAATTAAGACCAGAAATTGATGCGTATTTTTCAAAATTCAAGTAATCAAGTAATAGAATTAAGAGTGAAAATACCTACAACAGCAGATAACACAGCAGAAAAGTCACAGCCCTTTTGAAAAAAGGCTGGATCCAGCCTATTCTTTAGAATAGGCTATGAGTTTGTGCTCTTTGGGCACTCACCCAAATCCTTTGCTGACGCTCAGGGTTTCTTTTATGCGGCTGTTATATGAGTGGATTTATCAAGAGTCTTTAATTTAATAAACTGTTACAAAACTCGTTCCAGTTTATGAGGCGGCGCTTTTGTGACGCTGTATTAATTTAAAGAAAGGAGTTAATAAGATGGCTGATATTATTGACTATAAGATTTATGGTGACAATATGCAGATTGTTGAGGTTGGGTTAGACCCTGGTGAAGGAGTGAGGGCAGAGGCTGGGGCGATGATGTATATGACAGATGGGATTGTAATGCAAACCTCTACCGGTGGTGGACTATTTAAAGGGTTTAAACGAATGATTACCGGAGAAAGTTTCTTTATTACTACTTTTCTCTATAATGGCAAAGAGAAAGGATATGTTGCCTTTGGGGCTCCCTATCCGGGCAAGATAATTCCTCTCCAATTAGATAAATTTGGAGGTAAATTTCTATGCCAGAAGGATGCCTTTTTGTGCGCTGCCAGAGGTATTGAGATTGAAGTGGCTTTTACAAAGAGAATTGGCGCCGGCCTCTTTGGTGGTGAGGGTTTTATCTTACAGCGGCTTGAAGGCAATGGTATGGCTTTTCTCCATGCTGGAGGCACAATTATCAAAAAGGAACTTCAAACCAATGAAACTCTACGCGTAGATACAGGATGTTTGGTGGCTTTTTCTCCATCTGTAGATTATGATATTCAATTTATTGGAGGATTTAAAAATAGCCTTTTTGGCGGAGAGGGGATATTTCTTGCCAGGATGACCGGTCCAGGACTTGTTTATTTACAAAGTCTTCCTTTTTCGCGTTTAGCCGATCGCATCTTTGCCGCATCTCGTTTTCAACAGAGAGGTGAACAAAAAGGTATTGCCGGTATCGGCGGTGGTTTATTAGGTGGAATTTTAGGAGGCGATAGATCTTTTTAACTATATATAATATGTTGGGATTTAAAGTAAATACAGTAGAAGATGACTATAGGGGAGGTTTGATGGCGTGAAAATCTTAGTAGTAGGTTCTGGTGGAAGAGAACATGCTTTAGTCTGGAAACTCGCTCAGAGTCCGAAAGTTAGTAAGATTTACGCTGCCCCGGGAAATGGTGGCATAGAGGATTTGGCAGAGGTAGTTAATATAAAGGTGAGCGATTTAAAAGGACTAGCAGACTTTGCTGGTAATAATGGTATTGATTTGACTATTGTAGGACCAGAAGCGCCACTTGTTGAAGGTATAGTGGATGTTTTTACAGAAAAGAACTTAAGGATTTTTGGACCCACCAGGGAAGCCTCACAATTAGAAGGTAGTAAGGTATTTGCTAAGAAGATATGTAGAAAGTATAATATTCCCACATCGAATTTTGAAATCTTTGATGATCCCAAGAAAGCAAAAAGTTATATAGATGGATGCGACAGACCTCAGGTGGTAAAGGCTGATGGGCTGGCTCAAGGTAAAGGTGTTATAGTAGCCAAGGATAGATTTGAGGCAAAGAAGGCTATTGATACTATTATGGTTAATAAGAAATTTGGTGATGCTGGCAATAAGGTTATTGTAGAAGAGCGCCTTTTTGGAGAAGAGGCCTCAATTATTGTATTAAGTGATGGCAAAAATATCTTGCCTCTTGCCTCCAGTCAGGACCATAAGCAGATATATGACGGAGATAGAGGTCCAAATACAGGAGGTATGGGGGCTTATTCTCCTGCTTCAGTAATTACAGAGGAGGTTTATAATGAGGTAATAAATAAGATTATGCAGCCAGCAATTAATGCTTTGAGAGAAAAAGGTCGACCTTATAAGGGTGTTCTTTATGCTGGAATTATGGTAACAGATGAAGGTCCGAAGTTATTAGAGTTTAATGTCCGTTTTGGTGATCCGGAAACCCAGGCAATATTACCCAGATTAGAAAGTGATTTAGTTGAGGCAATTGAGGCCAGTATTGATGGAGGATTAGATGAGATTAGACTTAAGTGGAATAAGAGGTCATGTGTCTGTGTAGTTATGGCATCAGGTGGCTATCCAGGAAATTACGAGAAAGGAAAAGAGATTTTTGGTTTGGACAAGGTAAAAAATTTAGAAGATATCATAGTTTTTCATGCCGGCACTAAAAAAGAAAATGGTAGATATTTTACCAATGGCGGGAGGGTTTTAGGAGTAACAGGATTGGGTGCTTCTATAGAAGATGCAAAGGATTATGCCTATAAGGCAGTTGAATTAATCTTCTTTGATAAGGTATATTACAGACATGATATAGGAGATAAGGCTATAAGAAGGTGAATGAGGATACAACTTATGGAACAAAGTGAACATAAGTTGTATATCCGA
>CAZQVU010000150.1:0-2829 GCA_964596885.1 uncultured Planctomycetia bacterium | reverse complement strand
TATCCTTATTTTAGGTTCAACCTCTTTGTATTACTGGTTTAAGATGTATACTCAGCACCAATTGCTAAAAAATGAGATAGTCCAGGTTAAAAATGAAAAACTTGATTTAGAAAAGAAGATAGATATCTTGGAAAAGTCAGAGAAAGCACCACCTTTAGCACCATCTTTAGAATTATTAAAAGATTTATTGATAAAGAGCAATGAAGAACAACTTCTCTTAAGAGAAGAGATGGCTAAGATTAGAGAGGATTTTGATGTATTACAACAGTGGTTAATAAGGATGGAAGAGAACCTCAAGACCTTTGAAGAGGTGTCCTATCAGGTAGAATTTATTGATGAGGCTAATTTAGGAGGTATATACGGAGATTTAGTAGACTTTGGAATTAAAGATGGTAAATTTGTGGGCAAAATCAGAAACAATTGGCAGGATAGCGATTTCTTATTTATAGATTTTGAGATACTGATTGAGTTTTACAGCATACAGGAAGGGACGAATTATAAATGCCAGCCAATTCATATTGTTGTCCAGAATCAAACCAGTCAGGAGTTTTCATATAGACCTGAGACAGAAGATGTAATTACCCCTGAGGATGTTGAGAGTGTAAATATTAAAATTAAACAGTTACTTCTTAAAAAACCCCTGAGAGAATCTATGGAAGAAGTTACTGAGAAGGTTAAGGAGGAAGAAGAGACATTAACGCCATGAATACAGAAGTCAGAATAATAGAGCACCAGAACACCAGAACACCAGAGATACAAGATACAGGATGCAAGATGCAGGATACAGGATACAGTAGTTAAGGATAAACACAGATATATAGAGGGATGAACACAGATGCAGGAGGCAGGATACAAGATGCAAGATGCAGGAGACAAAGGAGAGCACCAGAGCACCAGAACACCAGAGCGAAAAAAGAAAAAAATATTTACTTGTGACTTGTGTGCTTGTAACTTGTGCTCTAAGCAGGGCTTTACTCTCATAGAGTTGATGATAGCCGTTTTACTCAGTTCTCTTATAGCGACTTCTATCTATTTCTCTTTTTTCATCAGTTTAAATAGTTGGCGTAAGAGTCAAATTGTGGCTGAGGTTTATCAGAATGCTCGCATAGCCTTATCTCAGATGAGCCGCGAGATAAGAGGCGCTTTTTTGAGTGAGAATAATTCCTATTATAGATTCATAGGTGAGAGTGATACCCTTAATTTTATATCTACCTCATCAGGGTTAGAGGGGTTATGCGAGATAGGTTATTACATAGGTAATAATAATGATTTAGATGCTGAACCTGAACTGATGAGAAGGTGCGATGTTACGATTGATGCCCAACCTCTTAAAGGCGGCACTACTCAATTATTGGCTAAGTTTGCTAGACAACTTAACTTTAGATATTTTGATGGCGAAGAGTGGCAAGATGTATGGTTTGTTGATGATAAAGAAGAATGGCAGGGTGAGAAAAAGGATTCATTGCCTGAGGCAATTGAGATAAGACTGACAATGCAACATCCTAAGCAGGAGAAGGAGTTTGTTTTTTCGACTACGGTTATCCTCCCTATGAGTCCTATTTCACTTAAAAAAGATGAGCAGGAGGAGGATGCCTTTTGAAGATACGCCAGAAGGGAATTGTCTTGCTTATGGTATTGTGGATAATGGTCATTTTATCGACTATGGCTTTGAGTTTTCTCTATATGATGAGATTGGAGACCAAGATGGCTAAATATCAACTCTATGCAGTGGAGGCATTTTATTTGGCGAAGGCAGGTTTGTATAGAGGCATCATGCAGTTGACTATAGACAAGAGGCTTAATCCGCAGATTGATACTCTTAAGGAAGGCTGGAGCGTTAATCCCAAAGCCTATGAGGATGTGACTTTATCCAGAGGTAGTTTCAATGTGAAGGTTATTGACGAATCAAGTAAGGTAAATATTAATACTGCCTCTCCTGGCTTATTAAGGAATCTGCCGGTAATCAAAGATGCTGAAAACAGGGCTGAAATCTGTGACAGTATCATAGACTGGCGGGATACTGATTCTAATCACGAACTCAATGGAGCTGAAGATAATTATTACCAGTCCTTACCTGAACCCTATGATTGCAAAGATGGACCCCTAGATACAATAGAAGAATTACTTTTAGTAAAAGGCATTGACGAAGACCTCCTCAAAACCCCTCTCCGTTCAGGTAATAGATATAGTGAAGATGAAGGAGATGAACTCAGGTTGAAGGATATAATTACAGTCTATGGCGACGGTAAAGTTAATGTTAATACTGCTGATTTGTCTGTTCTCTCTTGTTTGCTTGGAGGTAATGTTGATTTGGCTCAAAGCATCATTGAATATCGGGCAGGTCCTGATGGACAGGATGGAACCAAAGATGACCAGCCGTTTAACTCTATAAGTGAAGTAAGACCTATTATAGGAGAGGCGGCATATGGACCATTTTCAAAGTTGATTAAGGTTAATTCTGATATTTTCAGGATTATTTCAATTGGAAGGGTAAAGGATTCTAAGGTGACAAAGAAGATAGAAGCCGTGATAGACAGAAGTAAATCTTCAATAAGATTGGTTTATTATCGGGAAGATTAATAGTAATACAGATTCACACAGATATATAGAGGGATGAACACAGATGCAAGATGCAGGAGGCAAAGAAGAGCACCAGAGCACCAGAGCACCAGTGCACCAGGATACAAGATGCAAGATACAGGATGCAGGATGCAAGACTCAGGATGCAGGATATCTTGAGTCCTGTGTCTTGAATCCTGTGTCTTGTGTCTTGAGTCTGTGTTTAAGAAAAACTGGAGAAACTTCAGGAATAGATGTGTCTGTTGGCAA
>CAZQVU010000149.1:0-2830 GCA_964596885.1 uncultured Planctomycetia bacterium | reverse complement strand
GATGCTGGAGTAACAATCTTAAAAGAAATAAATAGGCATAGGGAGTTAAATTATAGAATTATTGGTTTTCTTGATGATGATACAGCAAAGATAGGAATGTATATTCATAATGTAAAGGTTTTAGGGGAAATCAATAAATTGCCAAAAATAATAGACAAATATAAAGTTGACGAAATAATAATAGCAATCCCATCGGCTAAACCATCTCTAATCAAAAAAATAGTTGATTTAACAAAGGGTAAGGTAAAATTAAAGATCCTTCCTGGACTCTACGAGTTAATAAATGGTAAGGTTTCAATATCAAGAGTAAGACCTCTAAAACTTGAAGACTTCTTGGGGAGAGAACCAGTTAAAATAAATCTTGAGGAGGTTAAAGGCTTCATAAAGGAAAAGAAGGTTTTAATTACTGGTGCAGCTGGTTCCATAGGTTCTGAACTTTCAAGACAGATAGATGGTTTAAACCCAGAAAAACTCATTCTACTTGATATAAAAGAGAGTGAACTATACATGCTTTATCATGAACTCAAAGGAAAAAGGGAAATACTCTTGGGAGATATAAGGGATAAAGAAAAGATGGAGGAAATCTTTAAAAAATACAAGCCAGATATTGTCTTTCATTCAGCGGCATATAAACATGTTCCACTAATGGAAGATTTTCCAGAAGAGGCGGTAAAAACAAATGTTTTTGGAACTTTAAACTTAGTAGAAATTTCAGATAGATTTGGTGTGGAGAGTTTTGTTTTTATCTCAACAGACAAAGCTGTAAACCCTACCAGTGTAATGGGTTTAACAAAAAGAATTGGTGAAATCATTGTTCAAGAGTTTTCCAAGAGGTCAAAGACAAAATTTATAATTGTAAGATTTGGAAATGTATTGGGAAGTAATGGAAGTGTTATACCTTTGTTTAAAAAACAAATTGAAATGGGGGGTCCTGTTACTGTAACCCATCCAGATATGGAAAGATACTTTATGACAATTCCAGAAGCAGTTCAGCTTATTCTTCAAGCATCCTCAATGAGAAAAGGTGGAGAGATATTTATCCTTGATATGGGGAAACCTGTAAAGATTTTGGATATAGCAAAATCTTTAATAAAAATTTACGGTTATGAACCGGATAGAGATATTAAGATAGTCTTCACAGGGATAAGACCTGGAGAAAAGTTAAAAGAGGAACTGTGGGAAGATAAAGAAAATGTTAAAAAATCAAGACACCCAAAGATCTTTTTAGTTAAAGAAAAAAATTCTAAAGATAAATTAGAAGGTGTCTTGAATAAATTAGAGAAGTTAAGTGAATCAAAATATATTAAAGAAGAGATACATCACATTTTAAAGTATTTAAGAGATATATAGAGGAGGCATTTTACCTCCTCTATATTAATCTATAACCCAGAAGTGACCTGTTTCATCATAGTATTGTCCCTGGGTTCCATAGGGGGTGTTCCATTTTAGCCAAGCTCCTCCAAAGCTACCAGGGGATGATGGGACATATATACCTACCCTTATTCTGCATCTTAGAGGATCATGCATGGGTATGGGGTTACCATTTATATCTCTCAGGTTGGAGAGGTCTATGTCATAGGAACCATCTTCTATTGGTAGGTTAGCTGCTATTGGATACCATCCTGCGTAGGGGCCTCCACCTCCTGGGTAGAAGAGTATTCTTATTCTTCCTTCATCTCCTGTGAAGCCTTCTACATCCCATGTTATGTGTATGGTATCATTTGTTGAGAATACATTGTCTCCAAGGGGGAAGTTTGTTTTGAAGTACTGGGAGGGGGAGGAATCTATTACCCAGAAGTGACCTGTTTCATCATAGTATTGTCCCTGGGTTCCATAGGGGGTGTTCCATTTTAGCCAAGCTCCTCCAAAGCTACCAGGGGATGATGGGACATATATACCTACCCTTATTCTGCATCTTAGAGGATCATGCATGGGTATGGGGTTACCATTTATATCTCTCAGGTTGGAGAGGTCTATGTCATAGGAACCATCTTCTATTGGTAGGTTAGCTGCTATTGGATACCATCCTGCGTAGGGGCCTCCACCTCCTGGGTAGAAGAGTATTCTTATTCTTCCTTCATCTCCTGTGAAGCCTTCTACATCCCATGTTATGTGTATGGTATCATTTGTTGAGAATACATTGTCTCCAAGGGGGAAGTTTGTTTTGAAGTATTGGGAGGGAGAGGGGAATATCCATATATCATACTTTACATCAGGACTACCTCTTGATGACGAATAATCTCTAACTCTAACATAGTATGTTCCTGAGGCAGGGCATGTCCAGACTATTTTGGATGCATAGCCTGAACCACCATTATCATTATGAGTAATTTCTGTTGTTCCATCTCTATCATATAGGTAGATATATGTATCACAGCCTCCCTGTAGGTTACCTGTCTCTATTGTATACTCAGTGTTTACAGTTGCATTGAACTTTATCCAGTCATTATCACCTGCTGGATCAATGGTGTGGGTTTGATGAGTTCCATCTGTTGAAATGAGAGTTGCATGTTGATAATCATTGTCTGGTTCATACTGGTCTCCAGAGGAGGAAGTTATTGTAAATGAGGAGGAACCAGTTACAACTCCTTGATATGGGCCTGTATCAAGGGTAGATGTCATTGTGTATTCACCATAGAGAGCATCATTTGGGATATTGTAATCATATCCATAGTCCCTTATATCCCAGATAGATAGATTTTCATTAACAACTGTATTTGAGTTTGGATCCAATACTGTAAGGTGGACTTCTGGATATTCCCAACCAGATTTATATGGTGTAAGCTTAAGATTATCATGTTCTAAACTCATCTCTATCTCATCTGAGATC
>CAZQVU010000148.1:0-2926 GCA_964596885.1 uncultured Planctomycetia bacterium | reverse complement strand
TAGTCATCAATAGCCAGATATATGGAGGCACTATTAGAGGTGGCAGTGTTGTTGTTAATACCTTTATTGGCGAAGGCGGCTTTTTGGATACCTTGCCAGGTGGCGGCACAAGATGTATAGTCTGGGGCGTGCAGGAGATAGGCAGTTTGCAGGTAACAGACAACCAGATAGTCAGCGATGTCTTTGTCTATGGCAAGAAAGGAAGAGTAGTTTCTAATTTTGACATTGACCCTAAGAAAATCTGGAATGACAAGAGATGGGATATATTTGGCACAGGCCAGCTTTATTCTTTTGCTGAGATTGCTGCCCAGGCGTCTTCAGGGATTGGTATTATACCTATTGTGTGGGAGAACTTAGATGCCTGGGGAGAATTGGCAGTGTATAAAAAGGTGAAGATGGAAGATATAGAAAGAGCCATACGCCAGATGGGTTTAATAGAAAACACCATAGGTGGAATCACTAAAGCCGATATCAAGAAGGTTACGATTCATTATTTAGGCTCAGGAGTAATCAAGGATACCTTTAGAGTCATAGCCGAGACCAAGGCGGGCAATAGCATATTTACTCTTCAATATACAGCCTTATGCGAAGAAGAGATGCCTCTTTATAATTTACAGATTCAATTTATGAAGGATTTTCATGAAAAAGAGCCCCATATAGCGCCTGAGGTTTACTGCGAACTTCCGCAATTTGAGTCTGCTTATTTAAATAAAGTGTGTAAGATTATTACCAGAGAATTTATGCCGGGTAGAAAAAGCAATATAATGCAGGAGTTATATCCTCATGAAACAGACGCTATTTATAGAGCCGAGGCAGAGAGTTTGATGAGGATGTATAAAGCCTTTTATGATGAGGATACGGAAAAGGGACCAGCTATGCTTGATGCTTATTTGGATGATAACTTTCTTGATGAGAGGCAGGGCAATAAATATTCTTGTGAACTCTTTGACTTTGATTTGGTATTTGATGTTACTGGCGAGATGAATTTAATGACACGGGCTGAGATTATAGAGTTCTATACAGGTTTCAACCACAGATTTGATACTGATGAAAAGATAGTCAGTTTCTTCAATGGCTTATTAGATGCCTATGGCAAAGAAGAAGGCAAGGCATTCTTAGATATAGCCAAGATAGAAGCAGAGGTGCGGGGTTTGACAGATGTGGTTAGCCGCATTGATAACTACTTAACTAACCATTACCCCAATTATATTGCTCCTTTTAAGCACCTTGCTTATTTAAGGGATGTAGACAATATCTTTTATCTTTCTGATATCCACGGTGGATACGAGCAGTTTGTTTCTAACTTGATAAATGCAGGTATTATAGCCAAAGGTGAAATTTCAGGAAAACCTATCTTTCAGATAGGTAATGACATATATTCCTTCCTGGGCACCTCTGATATGCATATCGTAATCTTAGGAGATATTGTAAATAAAGGACCGAAAGCATTAGAGACTATCCAGTTAATCTGGAACTTAGAGAAACTCTGTCATACTACTAGTGTAATGGGCGGAATGGAGGCAGAGGTTCTGCAGGGTGATTGGCGGGACATAAACCCTGGATACTTTGGAGTAGATGCGGATAATCTTCTAAAACAACTTGGTTTTACAGACCAGCAAATCCCTGAGGTAAAGAAGATCTTAAACAAATGGGGTGAATTACCTCACCGGGCTACTTTGAATCAAATCTTAGACTGGAAGACCTGGGAAGGAATGAAAAGACTTGAGGCTATCAACATAAAGGCTGCCGACTATCTTAGATGGCTGGCTCATCTACCTGTAATGGTCTTTTTAGAGATGTCTGGTTCGGCTGGGAAATTCTTAGGTCTTCATGCGGGCATCACCCCTCAAGCCTGGGCTAAGATAAAAGCAGCCGATGCAATGGACATCTTGCGCAATATTGATAATAATGTAGGTAGCGATATAGATATATTCTATAGTCTTACGAAAGCAGAGTCAGGCTGGATTTATCAGGAAGATGTGCTTAGAGAGATAAAAGACACATTAGGTATCGAAAGTATAATTGTCGGTCATCGTCCAGATTTAGGCGGAAAACAAGTTAATGAAATCTCATCTGTCGGACCGGTGATTTATGGCAACCCTTTTATATTATGTATAGATGCTAATATGTCCCCCGGCGATGCCTATGGACCTGGCTCTACAGTAAGAGGCGGCATATTAAATATAAAAAGTGATGGCACGCAAGACATATCTTATGGAGATGAGTTTAAGTCTCCTCGCATAGATAACTTATACAGATTAAATTTCTTAGGTGAATCAGAGGATGAGTGGATTAGATATGGCCAGAAGTATCTAATAGAACTATTAGATAAAGATAATAATCTCCAACTTCCTTCTGCTATCTTCCCAAAGGTCTTTAACAGGTGGTATTCTCTTAATAAACTATTCATCTTTTCAAAGGGCTATCTTGACTTAACAAAAGCAGGAGAAGGAGAGGTTCTTTATTCTATCGGTGGCCAGGAGATACCTCTAAAGCCACCCTTCACCTTATTTACAGATGAATTAGGCACCTACTTCCCCCGTATCTATTATCCTGAGAAGGTAGACCTCTATTATAAGAGCACTAAACTCGGAAGCACTACCTTTACATTATCTACTGATAAAAAAGACCTAAAGATAGGTACCTTACAGATAGATGCCGCCAAAGTTTCGCAGACTGCCTTAACTGGAGATGAAGCAGTCAGAGGTTTAATATTAGGTGCTTACAGACTCAATCAACCAACCATAGAAAAGATTGCCTATAAGACAAACCTACCAACGGCTGTAGAGGATGCCTTCTTATCTTTAGTCAACGAGGGTTGTCTTTCTTATATAGAAGAAAAGTTTGGTTATAAATGGTACAAAGTTGAAAATTCCCTCAAAGACGCCAAAATCACCATCGGCGATGACGGCAAACCTATCATCTA
>CAZQVU010000147.1:618-2999 GCA_964596885.1 uncultured Planctomycetia bacterium | reverse complement strand
AAAGTATGCTCTTTATATTTTAGGCTTTACCACCATAGATAGCTTCAATCTATAGCAAGAAAGGGGGGAGGAAGAAAAATCATATAAAAGCTATGAGGTTATCAAGATATGGTGATAGGCATATAAAAAAGTAAAAATCTAGAATCTTTTAGGGTTCTAGTTATCAAAGAATAGATTCAGTGATTTTTACTCGTAGAAAACTTTAAGGAGGATTTTAGATGAGAAAATTAACCTTTATTTGTGCTTTAGCAATACTTCTTGGTATAAGCACCGCTGCCTTTGCTGGAGTACAAAGCATAAAGGTCAGTGGAGATATTAATACCTATGGTGTCTGGTCACAGTATGATACTTTCTATCGTGATTCAGCGGGTAATGATGTATCACCTGATACAACTTTCTGGGCTACAACTATAGGATTAAATTTTGATGCTGACCTAACAGAGAATGTCTCAGGACATTTGAGATTGGTCAATCAGAGACTCTGGGATTATGATGATGCAGATACAACTGCAATGGATATAGGTGTTGCTGAAGCCTATGTTACATTGCAGAATATGCTCTATGAACCATTGACCATTACTATTGGTCGTCAACCTCTATATTATGGTAGAGGTTTTATTATTGGTTCAAATGTGATTGATCCAGAAAGCACCATAGATGGCTACGCTGAAGTATCACAATACGATGCCTTTGATGCTATCAAAGCAGAATTAGACTATGAATCTTACAAGATAGATTTAGTCTATTCCAAGATTAACGAGAATGGTATTTCCAGTGAAGATGATATTGATATGTGGTTAGTTAATCTTGGTTATACAAATGAAGATTTCTACAACTCAGAGGCAGAGATTTATTATGTTGGTCACTATGATTCAAACAGAGGCACTGTAACAACTATCAATCTTGTACAGAGCAATTTTCCGGGGACTGTTCCTGTAACATATGGAACAGTTGTTGAAAGAGTGCCTTCTTATGAAACTCATACTATTGGTGCAAGAGGAAGTTTAGTGCCTATTGAAAACCTATCACTCTTTGGTGAACTTGCATATCAATTCGGTGATTATGGTGTGGCTAATCGCGATGCTGCCAATAACATCATCGGAGTCAAGACAGTCGATATTAGTGCACTTGGTGGTGAAGTAGGCGCTGATTATCTTTTTGCCGATGTAACAGGTGAGCCAAAGATAGGCTTAACCTATAGCTATCGTGAAGGTGAAGATTACAACAATTATCCTGCTGAGCAGGGTGATTACGATGCATTCTACACTCCATTTATGAGAAGATCTGATACAGTTATCTATGGTCAGAATGGTCGTTACTTAGGCAACTTCTTAAACAGCGTGGATGATGATGATACAGCCTGGGATACCAATATGCATCAGATATTGGTAACAGGTAGCATAAAACCACTTGCTTATTGGGATATCAATGATGTTAACCTAGAGGCAAAATATGCCCACTTCATATTTGAAGAACCACCAATAAGCGGCGCTGAAGATGAGGCCGGCGATGAATTAGACATCTTATTAACCTACGACTACACTGAGGATGTCCAATTCGGTTTAACCACCGCCTGGTTCTGGCCAGGAGATTACTATGACAGAGGTCAGCCAAATAACCAGGCAGATGCTGAACTAGCAACAGAGGTAGTTGGTTCTTGTAAGGTTACATTTTAACATTGCTTAAAATAAAAACCCTGCAAGGGATTATCCCTTGCAGGGTTTTTTTGTCCCATCAGAGGTTTCTTCAGAGACCAGACATACTTTTAAGATAGTGTAAACTATTATAGACATTTTCAAAACACTTCCTTAATCTTAACTCTCAGTAAAGGTAACAAGGTCAAATTGGCTTTTATAAAGAAAGGAGTCAAAGTTGTTTAAAGGGCAGAAAGTAAAGATTAGACTTAAGAGATTCAGATTTGATGAAAGGGTGAGGGTTTTAGTCGGAATAATTCTTGATATGAATAATGAATGGCTTAAAGTAGAAGGTAAATTTTATTATTTAGCTAAGGGAGAATTAAAGCCCAGAGTTGATAAAAAGTCAAGAGTTGTAGGAATACCCCGTGAGAATATCTATATTATTAGAATCCTGCCTTCTAATTTGGATTTGGATAATCTAAAATATACTATTAAAGATAACAGGATGATGATTGAACTTGAGGATCATCAGCCGGTAAGCATAAGCGAATATTAAAAATGAAAAAGAAAACCTTAATTCTATTAGCCGATGGTTCTGAAGAAACCGAAGCCGTTACCTGTATTGATTTTTTAAGAAGAGCGGACATTGAAGTTAGTGTGGCTTCTGTAGGAGAGAATGATATTATCTGTTGTTCCCGTGGTGTTCAGATTAAGACGGATATGAGAATCTCTGAAGTTAAAGAA
>CAZQVU010000147.1:0-608 GCA_964596885.1 uncultured Planctomycetia bacterium | reverse complement strand
AACTCCCTGATGCTATAGTTTTACCTGGTGGAATGGAGGGAACTGAAAATCTGGCTAAGTCCCAAGAAGTTATTGATTTAATTGAGAAGTGCTTTGATGAGAAAAAGATTATTGCTGCAATCTGTGCAGCCCCTGCTATAGTTCTTTCAAAAAGCAAAGTTTTAGATAACAGAAAAGCAACTTGTTATCCTGGCTTAGAAGGAAGATTCAAAGATAAAACTATGTATATTGACAAAGATGTAGTTGTAGATGATAATGTTATTACCAGCCAGGGTCCAGGTACAGCAGCATATTTTGCACTTGAGATTGTAAGACAACTTAGGGATAAAAACATAACTGATGTGATTAGAAAAGAAACTTTAGTAAAATAGAATTATCTTCATCTTTGCACAAGATACTTCCTTTTTAAATTAGAAGTTTTTGATTCTTTTCACTGTTATAGGATAAAGGAAGTGTATTTTTGTTTTTTCGCCGGGGTTATTATCCCAACAAAATCATATTATTTACAAGAAGTTATGCTGTAAGCAGAGCGGTCTCTGGCTGGAGAAGAAAGAATGGACTCTGATGAGTTGACAAAGGGAAATTAGTATGATAAGATATTGTTGTTT
>CAZQVU010000146.1:0-3001 GCA_964596885.1 uncultured Planctomycetia bacterium | reverse complement strand
AGGCTGGAAGGCTTAAAGCAGTTACCATCGCCACTAATATGGCAGGACGTGGAACAGATATTAAATTGGGTGGAAATGCCGAATATATGGTAGAGGATGCCTTAAAGAAGCAGCAGATACACCCAGAATCAGATGAATTTGAAAAGAAGAAAAAGGAACTTATAGATAGATTTAAACCAGAGGTGGCAAAAGAAAAGAAGAAGGTTATGAGTTTAGGTGGTTTATATGTTATTGGTACAGAACGCCATGAATCAAGAAGGATTGATAACCAGTTGCGGGGTCGTGCAGGCCGACAGGGAGTACCTGGTGCCTCTAAATTCTACCTATCCTTAGAAGATGACTTATTGAGAATCTTTGGCTCTGACAGAATAAAGAATATTATGGATAGATTAGGTCTTGAGGAGGGTCAGGTTATTCAACATCCCCTAATTACCCGATCAATTGAGAGAGCACAGAAGAGAGTTGAAAGTTATAACTTTGATATTAGAAAACATCTTTTAGAATATGATGATGTGATGAATAAACAACGTGAGATTATATATGAGCAAAGGCGTATGATTTTAGAGGGTCAGAATCTAAAGAATTATATTATGGAGATGTTAAAGGATATCTTGGATGAGAAGGTTGAGTTTTATTTAAATAAAGACATACCTCCAGAGGATTGGGATTTTGGTGGTTTATGTGAGTGGTTACATTCAATATATGGGTTAGATATCTTAGACTTAAATTATAAGGATAAAAAGATTGATGAGATAAAAGAGATTATAATAAGTAGATTAGAGGAGATATATAATAAGAAAGAGGAAAGAATTGGCAGAGAGAGGATGAGGAGATTAGAAAGGGTTGTTATGCTTCAGATCGTTGATTCTAAATGGAAAGACCATCTTTATGTTATGGATGATTTAAAACAGGGTATAAGTTTAAGAGCCTATGGACAGAAGAATCCTTTAGTTGAATATAAGAACGAAGGCTTTAGGATGTTTTCTGAGATGATAGAGAGGATAAAAGAAGAAGTGACAGAGTTTGTCTTTAAAGTGAGACTTTTAGAGGATGGAGAAAGAAAGTCTATCTTTGAAAGTTCTCCTAAGCAATTTGAGCATTCTGAATTAGGTCAATTCCAACCACCTCCCCTACGAAAAGAACCTGGTGTATTTAAACAGAGACAACCAGAAAAGATTTCTTCTAGTCCTCAAGTTGATAGACCCACAACCTATAGAAGAGAGAAACCAAAGATAGGCAGAAATGACCCCTGTCCCTGTGGAAGTGGTAAGAAGTATAAGAAATGTTGCGGCCGTTAGATTAATGATAACTTTATGAGAAGTAAATTTTTTCAATCTTTATCTATTCTCACCGGGTTATTTTTAGCCCTCTCATTTTGGAATATTGGTCTTAACTGGTTTATCTGGTTTGGCTTTAGTCCTTTTCTTATTGTTATTGAGAGAGAAGATAATCCAAGAAGACTTATAATTAATTCAGTTTTATGCGGACTGATATTTTTCAGTCTAAGCCTTTACTGGATATGTTATGTTAGTTTCTTGGGTATTATCTTTCTTGTGGGTTATTTACTTATTTACTTTGTTTTATTTTCTATTTGTATTAGATTTCTTTATAGGATTAAGGTTATAAATTCAGTAAATCAGTTCTTTGTTATTCCTTCTGTCTGGGTTATGCTTGAATATTTGAGGAGCCATCTATTCAGTGGATTTGGCTGGGCGAGTTTAGGATATTGTCAGTATCTAAATTTACACTTTATCCAGATTGCAGAGTTAACCGGTGTATATGGAGTATCTTTTCTAATTATTCTTGTTAACATTTTTATTAAAGAATTTGTTTTAAATGTCAAATCTATTGTATTATTTGATAAAAGATATTTAAAAAGGTTTATCTTGGTTAGTCTTATAACTCTATCTTGTATATTAGTAGTTTATACTTATGGCGATGTTAAACTAAATAATAAGATAGAGGGTAGAGAACTTACTATCTCAGTTATACAAGGTAATATTCCCCAGCATCAGAAATGGCAGCCATTTTACAGAAATCTGATATTTGAGAAATATAAAAAACTGACTCGTATGGCATCCTTTGATAGACCTGATATTATTATATGGCCTGAGACCTCTTTACCGGGATATTTAGATGAAGAGGATCTATTTAGAGAGATTTCTGGGTTGGCAAAAGAGATAGAAAAACCTTTATTGATTGGAGCAGCTACGATTGGTGAGGATAAAGATGTCTATTATAATAGCGCTTGTTTAATTTCAAAAGATGGGAGTCTTGAAGGGGTCTATAATAAGATTCATCTTGTTCCTTTTGGAGAATATCTACCCCTACCTTTTATATTTGGCTTTATTGATAATATGTATGAGATTGCTGGTTGGACTAAAGGCAAAGAATATACTCTTTTTGATATAAAAGGTAATAAGTTCGGGGTTTTAATCTGTTTTGAGGATATATTTTCTGATTTGGTGAGGGATTTTATAAATCAAGGGGCAGATTTTATGCTTAATATTACCAATGATGCCTGGTTTGGGCGCTCACCTGAGGCTTATCAACATCTTCAAGCCTCAGTCTTTAGAGCGGTTGAGAATAGGGTAAATATAGTTAGAGCCGCAAATACAGGTGTATCCTGTTTTATTGATCCTTATGGTAGGGTTATAGATAGGGTTTCATCAAAGAATGAGGATATCTTTATCCAGGGGTATAAAACCCAGACCATTTTTATTAAGGAGATGGATACCTTTTATACCAGATTTGGTGATCTCTTTGTCCTTCTTTGTTTTTTTCTGACTATCATTTATCTCTTAAAGGGTTTTGTTTTTAAGGCAAGACTTTAAATTGTATTCTTGCCTGTATTTATGTTGACAGTAGTAGTTTTATACTATATAATTTGCAGTAAGGAGTGATATTCAAGTGATGTGACTTATGGAATGAGAGTGAGCGTCGTTTGCTCTATAATTTATAATATCATTAAAAATGAAAAACTTAAATGAAATTAGAAAAC
>CAZQVU010000145.1:0-3028 GCA_964596885.1 uncultured Planctomycetia bacterium | reverse complement strand
TAATCATAAAAAATCCTACACTTGGAAGATATAACCAGTGTTCAGCCATAGTTGCATTTATAGGATAGATATTAGAGACTGGAATAAGGGTGATAAAGAAAAAAGATATAGAAAAAGAGAGCAACCTATTGGTCTTCCTTATTAAAAAAGCAAGGATTAATAACAGAATAGTCATAATTACACCCAATAATACATAGGGATGGTTAAAAGGAAGTAGCCTCATACCGTATTCCATATGCAGACCAAGAGGTAAAAAGAGAAGGCGTATATAGCTAGAGATGGCAAAAAAAGAACCTGGCAATCTCTGAAAAAAAGGTATCCTGCCAAATTCTTGATACGAACCAAAATATAAAACCGTCAATCTCAATAGACTATAGACAAAGGCTATGATAAAGATAGAAACAAGAGCGCATCTATCAACCCTTCTTTTAAATGTCCAATGATAAACTAATAATAATAAAGGTAATATCAAAGCACTCTCTTTAGACAGTAAGGAGAATATAAATGAAATGAGCAGGAGTAGATAAAAGATAAATCTTCTTTCTTCTATAAACTTGATATAACAGATAAAAGCAAGAAGGATAAAAAGGGTAGATAGGGGTTCTGCCCGTCCAGAGATATACGAAACCGCTTCTGTATGGATTGGATGAATAATAAACAAAACGGCTGTAAAAAGAGAAAGAAGATAGTCTTTAAAAAGGATAGAGGTAAACCAGAAGATACCCAAGGTAACTAAAATATGTAAAAGGAGATTTGTTAAATGATAACCTAAAGGCTTTAATCTCCAGAGGGAATAATCTATTATATAAGTCAAGAGTTGGAGCGGCCGATAAGAAAAACTCTCTTTTCTAACACCTGCGGTAATATCCTCTCTAAAAATATCTGATATATGCGAAAAGTCTCTTATGTAAATATTGTCTCTTATTAACCCATAATCATCCCAGACAAATTCACCTCTTAGGGAATTAAAATACGCAAAAAAGCCCAGGGCTACTATTAAGAACAAAAATGTCACTACGATTGTTTTTTTCATCATCATCTTATTATAATCCAATTATAAAAAACAAAAGGCAAGGAAATTAATCCCATAATCTCCTTGCCTTTCTGACTAACCTAACTCATCAAGGTCTCTTTTATTCTACATGCCCATCTGCATAGAGGCTTATGCTATGAGTGTTACAAGTCAATAATGCTTGACCACTCGTCAGAGCATATAGATTATCGGTGGCTGCATACCCTGCATTATAGGTACCACCATCCTTGGGACATTTGGTAACCTCATCC
This sequence comes from uncultured Planctomycetia bacterium, assembly GCA_964596885.1. Taxonomy (GTDB): domain Bacteria; phylum Omnitrophota; class Gorgyraeia; order JAGLLT01; family CAZKQD01; genus CAZQVU01. The sequence continues at coordinate 1,744 of CAZQVU010000145.1, read as the reverse complement.
GTATCCAAATAATTATTAGTCGTTAAAACAGTATCCCAGGTACCTGGAGCCGGCAACCCTCCATCATAATCACCAGCATATGCATAAAGGGCTATACCGCATTGTCTCAGGTTGCTTTGACATTCTGTTTTAATGGCCTGTTGTCTACCTTGAAATACACCAGGTAATAAGAGACTTAACAATATACCTATAATGACCATAACGATCATCAACTCAATGAGCGTAAAACCCTTTCGCCCTTTCATCCTTAAGCACCTCCTTTCCTTCTAAGATTATTCATCTTAAAAATTCTATATGCGTATCCCAGTGAATACTCACATTGCAATCTTTACACCTGATTAACTTATTACCTCCTTTTATCCTCTATTTTAAGTATAGCACAATCTCTCTATAATGTCAAGGAGCTTATGGGCTAACCTTTTCTTGTAAATATCCTTAAATCTTATAATCTTAAGGCTTTTATCTATGATAGAAACTGAAATCTTATTCCTGCCAAAAGGGATATTACCCGAGTTCATCCTGTTCGCCACGATTAAATCCAGATTTTTATCTTTAAGTTTGGTCTTTGCATTCTCTATAGTCTCCTCTACATCAAGTGAAAATCCAACTAAAATCTTATCCTTCTTTTTTTTGCCCAAAGTTTTTAATATATCTGGATTTTTGACAAGTTCTAAAGAAATCTGAGATTTCTCCTTCTTTAATTTGCCTGGTATCTTTCTTTTAGGCCGATAATCTGATACAGCAGCAGACATAATTAAACAGTTACACCACTCAAAATGCCTGTTTATCTCTTTTTGCATATCAGAAGCCGTTATAACATCAATACGCTTTACTTTCTTGGGTGTTTCTAGATAAACAGGGCCGGTTATCAGAATGACATTATGTCGCCTTCTTAAAGCCTCTTTTGCCAACTCAAAGCCTAATAACCCGGTTGAATAATTACTTATAAAGCGGATATCATCAATCGGCTCTCGGGTAGGACCTGCACTGATAAGGATATTAAGGGGCTTAGAGGAGGTCATTTTATAGCATCTTTTATCCTATTAATAACCACTTTAACATCTTCAAGATGCCCAGAAGCTACCTTACCATTAAGTAATTTACCCTTCTTCGGGCCTATAAAACTGAATCCTTTACTTCTTAATCTCCTTATATTCTCTTGCACTATTTTATTCTTGTACATATTCACATGCATAGCCGGACATATCAAAATTGGAACTCTGGCAGCCAAGATAGTGCAACTTAACAGACAATCGCCTAATCCATGGGATAGTTTAGCTATTATGTGGGCTGTTGCAGGAATAACTACTACAATATCAGCCCAACTGGATAAATAAATATGTGCCGGAGTTAAATTATTAGGTAAACCCCGAACCCCAGGTTTACACGTGTGGCTTTGGGGCATACCTTTCGGGTCTTTTGATATACATTCATCCATGGCTTTAGAACCGTGGCTTTCTGTGGTTCGGGGTAAATCAAATAAATCTATATATACCTTGTTGCCAGATAGATACTGGAGGATATCGGAAGTGATAAACTTAGTTGCCTCTTTTGTCATTATACAGACAACTTCGAAGTTCTGCTTCTTTAGTTCTCTTATCAAATCACATACCTTATAGGCGGCTATACCGCCACATACACCTATTAATACTTTCTTATTCTTCTTCATTAACGCTCCTTAAAAGATTATGATTTTTTCTTCTTTAGCCTGTCAGAAGGCTCACCTGCTACGAATAATAAAATT
>CAZQVU010000144.1:0-3060 GCA_964596885.1 uncultured Planctomycetia bacterium | reverse complement strand
TTCAAGGACAAGAAGATAATTGCTGCTTATGATGGAATGAGTTTTGATATTGAGAGATATGTCGTCATTTAAGGAGAACTTATATGGAATTTTCAAAAAGGGCTCAGGATATAAAAGCCTCACCTACTTTAACTATTACATCTAAGGCGAAAAGATTAAAGGCTGAAGGAGAAGATGTAGTAAACTTTGCAGCCGGTGAACCAGATTTTGATACACCAGAACACATAAAAGAGGCTGCAATTGAGGCAGTAAAAGAGGGTTTTACCAAATATACTCCCTCAGCAGGTGCACCATTTTTAATAGATGCCATAATAAATAAATTTAGGCAGGATAATAACCTTAAATACAATAAAGAGCAGATTGTAGTTTCTTGTGGCGCAAAACATTCTCTTTTTAACGCAATTCAGGTTTTGTGCGATAAGGAGGATGAGGTGATTATTCCCTCTCCATATTGGGTGAGTTATCCTGAAATGGTAAGATTTGCAGAAGGCATTCCGGTAGTTATAAAGACTGTTCAGGCAAATAACTTTAAATTAAGAGCAGATATCTTAGAAAAATATATAACTAATAGGACAAAATTGTTGATTCTTAACACTCCTTCAAATCCAACAGGGGCGGTTTATAAGAAGGAGGAATTGGAGGAGATTGCTGAAGTAGCAGTGGCTCATAAGATTTATGTTATAAGTGATGAGATTTATGAAAAGATAATCTATGATGATAATGAGCATATATCCATTGCCTCTTTAGGCAAGGATATTTATAATTTAACTGTTACAGTTAATGGTGTCTCTAAAGCCTATTCTATGACCGGCTGGAGGATAGGATATTTAGCAGCCAATGAGGAGGTGGCTATTAGGATAAAGAATTTACAGAGTCATTCTACCTCAAATCCAACTTCAATCAGTCAAAAGGCTGCTTATTGCGCCTTAACATCAGCCCAAGATACAGTTAATCAGATGGTCAATGAGTTTGACAGAAGACGCAAAGAGATAGTTAGGGGTTTAAATTCTATTAAGGGTTTTTCAACTAATAAGCCACAGGCAGCATTTTATTGTTTCTGTAATATAAAGGATACTGGTTTAAGTTCTATGGAGTTAGCCGATAAGTTATTAGATGAAGCAAGAGTTGCCGTCATTCCTGGTATTGCCTTTGGAGATGATAATTTTATCAGAGTGAGTTTTGCCTGCAGTTTGAATGAGATAGAAGAGGGTATAAAAAGAATAAAAAGGATGTTTGGCTGAACATACAAAAGAGTTAGAATGTATACCAGATACTTATCCCTCTGGCTTTCTGGTTAAGTTCTTAAGAAGGTATCTTTAAGCCTCTCCTGTTTTTTAAATAAATATTTCTCATTATAAAAAGTGTTACCTATCTTTTCATATAATACGAACTCTACATAAAAATAGTTTGACTTTTGAATCTATTTATTATATACTGAATAACTGTTATGCACAGTGAAGCGAAAATTAAGAAAGTAAAAGCAAGAGAGATATTGGATTCCCGCGGCAATCCTACGGTTGAGGTAGACCTTTATTTAGAAGACGGCTCTATGGGCAGGGCAGCAGTGCCCAGTGGTGCCTCAACAGGGATGAGAGAGGCAATAGAATTAAGAGATGGGGATTCTCAAAGATATTTAGGCAAAGGTGTTACTAAAGCCGTTGAGAATGTAGAAAAAATAATAGCTCCTGAGATTCAAGGCAAAAATGCTTTATCCCAGAAAGAGATTGATAGATTACTTATTGATTTAGACGGAACAGAAAATAAAGCCAGATTAGGAGCAAATGCCATTTTGGCAGTTTCTTTGGCCTGTTGTAAGGCGGCTGCAGCCCATAGAAATATTCCGCTATATAAATACATTGGAGATGAAGAAGCAAAAGTTTTACCTTTACCTCTTATGAATATACTTAATGGGGGTCTTCATGCCGATAATAGCATAGACTTTCAAGAGTTTATGATTGCACCCATTGGAGCACCCAGTTTTAAAGAGGCATTAAGGATGGGTTCTGAGATCTTTCATAATTTAAAATCTATTTTAAAAAGTAATGGGTTAAATACAGCCGTTGGAGATGAGGGAGGTTTTGCTCCTGATTTACCCTCAAATAGAGAGGCACTGGAGAGGATAGTTGAGGCAATAAGAAAGGCTGGGTATACACCTGGTAAAGATGTTGCTTTGGCTTTAGATCCAGCAGCATCAAGTTTCTACAGGGAAGGTAAATATGTTTTAGAGGCAGAAGATAAGAGACAATTTTCAAGCGATGATATGATAGACTTTTACGAGGAATTGATTAATAATTATCCTATAATCTCAATTGAGGATGGTTTAGCAGAAGGAGATTTTGATGGTTGGGACAGATTGACTAAGAGACTGGGCGACCGAATACAGATTGTAGGTGATGATTTATTTGTAACTAATACTAAGATCTTTGCCGAAGGCATAAAGAAACACATTGCCAACTCTATTTTAATTAAGGTTAATCAGATTGGCACTTTATCTGAAACCCTAGAGGCTATCGAAATGGCTAAGATGAATAATTATACAGCCATTATTTCACATCGCTCAGGCGAGACAGAAGATACCACTATAGCCCATATAGCAGTAGGCACAAATTCAGGTCAGATAAAGACAGGTTCAGTAACCAGGACAGATAGAGTAGCCAAATACAATGAACTCTTAAGGATTGAAGAGGACTTAGGTGCTAAAGCAGTTTATGGCGGCACCTTATGGAAGAAAGAAAAGTAATAAATGTTATAATTATTACAGGCTTAATCCTTTTACTTATTGTTGTCTTTATACCTATAACTATTAAAAGGCTCAGATTAGAAAGGGAACTTAGACAACAAGAAGAGATAAAGGAAGAACTTATTGAGCAAAAGAAAGCCTTACTCAGAGAGAAGGAATTATTGGAAGATCCTGACTATATAGAAGAGGTTGCGCGCAAGGAATTAGGGCTGGTTAAAGAAGGCGAAATAATCTATAAGTCTAAAAGAGCCAAGAATAGATTTATGCGGGGTGGAGCAGTCTGGTAGCTCGTCGGGCTCATAACCCGAAGGTCGCCGGTT
>CAZQVU010000143.1:0-3130 GCA_964596885.1 uncultured Planctomycetia bacterium | reverse complement strand
CTGCAGATGTGAAGTGGTAGCAAAAAAGAAAAATAGTTGAAGGTAAAGGTAGAAGTAAGGGCTGGAGCCAGTAATGATAAGAAGGGTATATTTTGTTCTTGTTAGAAAAAATTACATTAAAGTCCCTTCTAATTGGAATAAAAAAACAAGGAAGAGTATACTGGACTGTTTCACAATTAGAATCCTAATAAAGGAGGTTTAAGTCCATGGTAAAGAAAATTTGTAGAGGGTTTATTTTGGCAGTTGTATTAACTTTTGGTTCTATAGATGCCCAGACAGGTATAAGTAAGATGGGAATAACTGTAGAGAAAGTGGAGATTATACCACATCAGATAAAAGCAGGAGAGAAGGTAAAACTAACAGCATATCTGTGGACAGAAGAAGGTGTTACCACTTCGCGGATGCGGCTCTATGTCTATTCTCATAAACTTCCTGCAGATGCAAAGGAGGCAATGATTGCTACTGGCTGGGGATACCATGCAAAATCAAAGACAATGATAAAAGAGTTCCTGCAGAGTATTAAAGGAGGGAGTGTTGAGAATCCATGCAAAGCAGAAATATCGCTTGATACTACTGGTTGGCCAGAAGGAAATTACAAAATATATTTTCAGGTAGTAAGTGCTCACAAGGGAGGCAGGACAATATATCCATGGGTAGGAGGAGTTTCTGCTCTGCTTTCTGTTAAAGGTAGTTTAACACTGGATGAAGTTAAGGATAAAGAGTTCAAAGATAGAGCCGTTGCTCGAAAAAAAATTGTCAATGAGAACCTTGTTGCCTGTTGGTTATTTAAAGAGGGAAAAGGTGAGATTGTTAAGGACTCCTCAGGCGTGGGTAATAACGGTATACTCCACAATGTGAAATGGGTAAAACTTGCTTCAGGCGAATTTGCCTTAAATTTTTCCGGAAATAACTCCTATGTTGATTGTGGTAGCAATGATACCCTGATGCCCACCGAAGAATTAACTGTTGAGGCGTGGGTGAAGTGGGCAGGTCCAGTTGGTAAGCACTGGGGGACTGTTGTTGGCAAGAGAGGGAGAAACTCCGGTTATATGCTAACGATTACACCAGGGGGAAGTCCATTGTTTAACATCAATGGTCTCCATGTTAAAAATGACCCGGATAAGTTATCTATAATGGGCAGAAAAAAAGTAGAAATAGGGAAATGGACACATCTGGTTGGAATCTATGATAAAAAGAACAAAAAGATAGGAATATATGTTAATGGGGAAGGAACAACTATTCATAGTAAGATTATGCATCCCAGTAAAACTAAACTTGCCCTTGGGGTTCAGAATGCTAACTATTTCTGGCATTGGTTTAAAGGAGAAATTGGAGAGGTTAGAATATATAAGGTTGCCTTGAGCAAGGAGCAGATTATGGAAAACTTCCAAGAAGGAGCAGTAAAATATGGGATAGATTTAGAAAAAATAGCATTGGAGAAGAAAGGATATATAATCTGGCGGAAGAATCCGTTAGTTCATCTTACCCCAGATACAAGACCTCCAGAACCTTTTGAAGAATTAAAGACAATCAATCTCTCTTGCTACATTAACGAAAGCAGACCGGTCAGTATCGTTTTAAAGAATGTAACTGACAGGACTATAGAGTCTAGAATACTGGTTAGCAAGTTAGTAGATAAAAAAACACAAAATTTCATTTCACCTGACACAGTAACTATCCGAGTCCCCCGATTAATTAGAGTTAGCACCAGCAGAGATTACAAGGTCGCAAAAGGTGGCTCAACAATAATAGCCGACCCTCTGCCTCTAATCAATGAGGCTAACATTGTTACTCTCCCTCCTGATAGACCAACAGAAATCTATTTCATATTTAACACTAAAGATATCCCTGCGGGTTTTTATGAAGGTGATATTACTATCTACCCTCTCTGCGGGGAACCGAAAAAGAAAATAAAACTGAACATTACTGTCTATCCCATTCTACTACCTGATGAGATGCCGGTGAAGGTTTATGTTCTTGCTGGAATGATTACTTTAAGGCTGGACATAGAGAAAAATAGAGAGGTGGTGGAGAAATATATGGATGACCTCCGTTCTCACGGAGTAAACACTATTGAGCCATTTGTCTGGGGGAGGTGGATTCCTTATCCAGAGTTTGACGAAGATGGAAAAATGGTTGAACCGTTGAATAAAACAACCTTGAAAAAGTTTGATACCTGGATGAGTTTTTTTATCCAGCAACCCTGGCTCAAGATGATATTGATTAATCCTAATATTCACGGGTATCGCTGTAGTGCGCTTCGCAAAATAGGAGGACCACACAAACCACTCACCCCGGAATGGGAAAAGTGTTTCAGGGTATGGTTCAAAGCATTTATTGAGCATATAAAGAATCTTGGATTAAATTATGACCAATTTGCTCTATATATTTACGATGAAACAAATAAAGAAAAAGTCCTTGATGAATTGCTCAAAGTCGGAAGGTTGATGAAAGATGTGGACCCTAAGGTGAAGATTTGGGTAACCGCCTGTGGTAGCACCCCTACTAAATTTATTGAAAGATATCGTTCCTTGGTAGATATCGTTGTTCCCAGGGCTCCTGTTCCCTGGCACTGGGATAAAAAATGGGATGGACTATGGGACCCCAGAAGGTGTAAGGCTGTCCAGCCCGTTAAAGCTGGTCAGGAACTATGGTTTTATCAATTCTATTGTGCTAAAGGTGTCTATACTGACCCTTTCACAACATTCAGAAGGGGACAGGGCTGGTATGCCTGGAAATATAAAATTGATGGATTTGGTTTCTGGGAGTATATGCCGCAGTGGAATATAGGTAAAAGATGGGACTGTCAGGGTGACCCATGGGATGATTTTGATGCTCCTCGGGCAGACCTTGGTGTAGTATATGATAATATGTATTGGCCAAAAGGTCCTATTCCCTCACGGCGTTGGGAAGCATTCAGGGAAGGTATCACCGATTATCTTTACTTATATTTATTGGATAAAGAAATTAAACAGGCTAAGGCTAAAGGTATAGATGTAACTTCCGCTGAAAATTTGCTTCAAAAATTCAACGAGGAGATATTCTATGACCGTAACCCAAACCGCATCTATGAATTTCGGGAAAAGATAGCTCAGGAAACAGTAAAACTAAAACTTCAGATAGAAAACTG
>CAZQVU010000142.1:0-3139 GCA_964596885.1 uncultured Planctomycetia bacterium | reverse complement strand
TTGTTATTTATAATTTGTTTAGTATTTCGGATTTAGTGCTTAGGATTTATTATATTAGGTCAATTAGAAATTAGAAATTCGTCATTTTTGTTGTTTGTTTGGTTGCTGTATCCTAACTACAAGCTTCATAATATCTCCTCAGTCTAAAGTCTCCAAATACTTCTTGTAATCTTCAGCTGTCATCAAATTATCTTTTTCATTTATATCTTTGACCTTAATTTTTACAAACCATCCCTCATTATAAGGGGAGTGATTGATGAGTTCAGGCGAATCTTTAAGACTCTCATTAACCTCGGTAACTACACCTGATAAGGGTGCATAGACATCTGAGGCTGCCTTTACAGACTCGACTACAGAAAAGGGCTTAAATTGGATAAGTTCCTTGCCAACTTCCGGAAGTTCAACAAAGGTAACATCGCCCAGGCTACTTTGAGCATAGTCAGTTATGCCAATGATTGCCTCCTCTTCTTCTATCTTTACCCACTCATGCTCTCTGGTATATAAAAGATTTTCTTGTATATTCATATACATAAGCCTCCTTCCTAATATCTAACAGAACCCTCCTTATAGAAAGGTTTATCCTGTATTATAGCAGCGATTACTGTAGAACTATCTTTGATGGTTATCCTTGTCCCTTTTTTATCATATCCTTCTTCTACATAACCCATACCAATACCACATCCTAAAGAAGGTGAAAAAGAACCACTCGTCACTCTCCCTATCTCTTTATCATCCAGATAAATCTTGAAATTATGTCTGGGGGCTCTTCTACTAACAGTCTTAAAACAGACAAGTCTTCTCTTTATACCCTTTTCTTTCTTCTTTAAGAGAGCCTCTTTACCAATAAAATCTTTTTTAAAATCAACAAATTGAGAGAGGTTTGCTTCCTGCGGAAGGGTATCCTCTGTAATATCCTGTCCATATAAAGGATAAGCCATCTCTAATCTTAAGGTATCCCTTGCCCCTAAACCAGCAGGTTTTAACCTTTTATCCTCCAAGAGCCTCCTCCATAATTCAATAATTTTGTTATTATCTATATATATCTCATAGCCCAATTCACCGGTATAACCTGTCCGGCTTATAATATTATCATCACCCAGTATCTTAAAGAAGGAGAATGTATAATAATCGAGTTTCTCTAAGCCATCACCTATAAAACCTTTCAGGATTTCTTTTGAAAGTGGTCCCTGAATATCAAGTTTTCCTAATATATTAGAGATGTTTTCAAGTCTTACCCCATCAGGTAGATGATTCTTAATGTGTGCCTCATCTTTTTCTGTAGTAGCAGCATTTACTACAATCATCCACTTATTATCATTTATCTTATAGATAATTAAATCATCAATTATGCCACCTCTTTCATTTAGCATAAAACCATAATGGCAGGTTCCGTCCTTCATATTCTCCAGTTCCATAGTTAGAATTCTATTAAGGCCCTTCTTGGCTTTTTTGCCAGAGATAATAAACTCTCCCATATGGCATATATCAAAGATTGAGGCAGATGAACGACTCCACTTATGTTCATCAATTATACTCCCATATGATATAGGCATTAACCAACCAGCAAAAGGGGCAAGTCTTGCCCCTAACCTCTTATGCTCTTCAAATAAAGGGGTTGATTTCAAATCCATATCATCCAATTATCCTTATCACTTTGGCTGGAGAAAATATCTTCATCATTTATGTCTCTGTCTCCTTCTGGTCCTTTCCTGAGGCAATCTTCTCTTTTAAAAGTTCACCTATGCCACTAATACTTGAAAGGATACCAGAAGCCTCATAAGGCAGGAATACCTTTGTCGCTTTACCATCGGCTATCCTTTGAAGGGTCTCTAAGTATTTTATGGCAATGAGATCATTTGTAGGTCTTCCCTTATGAATAGCACTGTATACAGTCTCAATTGCCTCGGCTTCACCTTTTGCCACAGTCAACTTCTGATACTTATCAGCATCGGCTACCTTTCTTATTGCCTCGGCTTTGCCTTCTGCAGTCAAAATGGCCGATTTCTTCTGACCTTCGGCCTCTAAAATCATCGCTCGTCTATCTCTTTCAGCCTTCATCTGACGGTGCATAGCTTCTGTAACATCTTTGGGTGGTTCAATCCTTTGAAGTTCTACTCTGGTTATCTTAACCCCCCATTTATCTGTGGCATCATCAAGAATCTCTCTTAATTTAGTATTTATAAGTTCTCTTGATGTAAGTGAGTCATCCAGCGATAAATCACCGATCAGGTTTCTCAGGTTTGTCTGGGCTAATTTGGTAGCCGCTACATAAAAGTTGGCTATATTGTAAGTCACCTTTACTGGATCTGTCACCTCATAATAGACAACGGCATCGACCTCCACAGCCACATTATCCTTGGTAATCACTGCCTGCGGTGGAATATCAACTACCTGTTCCCTCATATCCACCTTAATCATCCTTTCTAAGAGAGGAATAATAACGGTAATACCGCTATCTGCGGTGCGTTGATATTTGCCAAGCCTCTCTATTAAACCTTTCTCCCATGGCCTGATAATCTTTATCCCTTTAGCAGCAAGGATAAACACAACAACCGCTAAAATAATAATAACTGGCATATTACTCTCCCTCCTTTACAACCTTTACTATTAAATGTGTCCCTTCTATCTTAACAACCTCAACCATCTTGCCTGCTGGAATGATTTCACCTGTCTGACTATCAGCGCGCCAGTCCTCCTTCTCTAACCTGATGCGTCCGGTATTCTTGACATTATCTATCTCTTCTAAAACCACAGCCCTTTTGCCGATAAATCTATCAGCACCAATTCCCGGAGGTTGCCTCTTGCAAACACGCTCTGCAAATCTTCTTGAAGCTGCAAAAAGCACCCCTGAGACAACTACAAAAGTTATACCCTGTATACCTATACTTAAACCCAAATAAGCAAAAATACCTGCCACCACCGCTCCAATGCCAAACCAGAGAAGAAAGAATCCTGCAGTAAATATCTCAGCGATAATAAAAACACCAGCAACTATCATCCACACCCACCAAAGACTAAAATCCATCACACCACCTCCTCTGGCCTACCTCATCTTATAATACTAAGAAACATCTTTTAAAAAACAAGATATCTGGTCTTACTATAGCAATAATTATAATAAATTGCAAGATAAAAGATT
>CAZQVU010000141.1:0-3181 GCA_964596885.1 uncultured Planctomycetia bacterium | reverse complement strand
TCTGGACTATTAGTTTCATATATTTACTCCTCTTGATTTAGTCAATATGGACTATGGTTATTTTTATACTGTTTCTAAGACCTCTTCTATTCTTTTAACGCTATCTTTTATATTAAATCTGTTCTTGACTGTTTCTTTAGCATTATGGCTTAATCTTAAAGCCAAATCTTTATCATCAAGCACTCTTAAAATAGACTTTGCCAATTCCTTATAATTACCTGGTTCATATAAAAGACCATTTTCTCCATCTTTTATCATTTCTAAAATGCCACCTGCCCTTGAGGCAACAACTGGAAGACCGGCTGCCATAGCCTCTGCCACACTTAAGCCAAACGGCTCAGGAATAACAGAAGCATGAACTAAAATATCAATATCAGATAAAAACAAAGGTATATCTTCAATAAAACCTAAAAACTCCAATTTATCTGATAAACCATTCTGTGAAACTAATTTCTCTATTTCCTTTTTATAATCCTCTTCACCAAAAAGGACACTGCCTGCTATATAGAAATTGATATCTTTTCTTTGCTTAATAATCTCCTTGGCTGCCTGAATAAACACTTTTTGCCCTTTCCAAGGGGAAATTCTTCCAATCATAGCTATCTTCTTTACTTCGCCGTCTACTCTTCGTTCTATATTAAACCTATCAGTATCTATGCCGTTTAATATGACTTCTGCCTTTTCTTCATCTCCACCTGCCTCTAAAAAAGCATCCTTTGTGGCAAGAGAATTACAGATAATCTTATTTGTAAAATGTCTTGATAAAAAGATGAGTAATTTACATAAATTATGAGGAAAATAATCAGCGCTAATCCTATCATGTAGATGCCAAATACAGGGTCTTTTTGACATCCAGGAAGCTATGCTTCCATAGATATCGGATTTAATAGAATTGGTATAGACTATATCAATTTTATTTTTCTTAATATAATTCTTTATTCTATATGCATATAAAATAACTCCGATTATTTCCTTAAATTTTGATATTCCGAATTTTTCCTTCCTTAACTCAATTATGCTTTCAGGAAGATTCATAACTTCTACATCAATACCCTCATCTTTTAATCTCTCATAAAGAAAACCATCCTTTCCTAAAAGAACCTTTATATCATACTTATTCTTATTGACATTCCTTAATACTTCAAGAAGATATATCTCTCCACCAGATGGCTTCGACATGTGATCTAAAAATAATACTCTCTTTTTAGGTATATCTTTATAAATATCATGAACCATATTAACTACTTTAGACCATGTATAGTTATTCTTCGTATACTCTTTCCCTTTTTCAATTAAATCTTTTCTTAAACCCTCATCTTTATAAATTTCAATAATTTTTTCCTTCAAATCCACAATATTGCCCTCTTTAAAAACTAAACCACAGCCAGCCATAACCTCAGGTATTGAACCTGAATCAGAACCTATAACAGGCACACCATAGGCAAAAGCCTCTACAATCATCCTGCCAAACTGTTCTTTCCATCTTTTAGTTGTTTTAGATGGCGCAACCAAGACATCCATTTTTTTATAATAATCCAAGATTCTATCTCTTGGAACAGCCCCGACGACATCAACTTTATCAGCAATGCCCTTGCCTTTTGCTCTTATTATCAATTGATTCCTTAAAGGACCATCACCTACAAACAACAACCTGTAATCAAAATCTAGCCTACCTGCAGCATCAAGCAAATCAAAAACACCTTTTTCTTCTACTAACCTGCCAACAAAACCTATAGTAAATACATCGCTTTTTTCTTTTTCCATTTCTCCAATATCTAAACCTAAAGGCACAACCTTAATTTTGCCTTTATATCCTTTATCCTTTAACACCTCTGCTACACCTTTACTACAAGGATAACAATAATCAGCATTATTAAAGGTAAACCTTTCAATTAAATTAAAAGGAAAAGGATATTTTTTGTTTATATTCTGTGCTGAGTAAAACATAACTTTGCTTTTTCTTAAAAACAACCTCTTAAACAAAATAGTTTGAAATGTAGTTAAACTCCAGGGTTCTTCATAAATATCAATAATATCCGGCTTTATTCTAAATAATAATCTATATAAACTTGTAATATAAAAACTAAAGGCATTATGACCTGTAAATAGCGTCTGACCTGAATAAATAGCATAATCTTTATCATAATCCTTCTCTAAATAAACCTTTCTTGATTCTTCATTCCACCATTTGGGAGTAAGTAATGTTATATCTAAATCACCAAATTTAACTAACTCTTCAATCCTTCTTTGATTATTTTTAGTTACAAAGTGATGACCAATGATTAAGACTTTCTTTTTCTTCTCCGCTAAAGAAGGATTAATTAAAGTTTGATATAGTTTTTCAGTTTTTTTTGCCATCTTCTCGGCTGTAAATAACTCCCTGGCTCTTTTTTGACCTGCAGTGGCTAATTTTTTAGCCAATTTTTTATCTTTAAATAATCTGACTACAGCATCTGTTAAGGCTTTTGAATTCTTAGGTAGAATCAATAAACCAGTTTCATTATGTTTAATTATCTCTTTTGGACCGCCTGCATTAGTTGCAATAACTGGCTTGCCTCTAATTTGCGCCTCAATAATTGCTAATCCAAAAGGTTCTTCTATGGCCGGCAAAACAAATACATCTATTTCAGATAAAAACTCCTCTATATTGTCCACATATCCTAAAAATTTAACCTTGCTTTCTAAATGTAATGTTTCTACTTTTTGTTTCAACTCATTCTCTTGAGGGCCAATACCACCTATCAAACACTCAGCATCTGGAAACTCCTTTAAAACATCCGGCATCGCCTCAATGAGATAATCTATTCCTTTTTCTTTAGATAACCTTGAGATAACCCCTATCTTATAACCTATTTGTCCCACCTCGGAGGTGAAACAAGGGGTTTTTGGTTGTAAATCTGTGCCATTATAAATAGTAGTTATTTTATCCGGAGGAACCTTTTCTCTCTTTATGACGGCTTCTCTCACACCCTCAGACACAGCAATAAGTTTGGTATTTAATCTATTGATAAACCTATGGCCTAATAATGATATAAACCTCATCAGCGATTTCCTATTAGTATATGCAGGTTTAATAAAATGCCTGGTAGTAACTATATGCTTTACACCGGCCAACCTAGCTGCTAAAGTTCCTATAAATGAAGACTTACCTAAATGATTATGGATAATATCTATCTGTTCT
>CAZQVU010000140.1:0-3184 GCA_964596885.1 uncultured Planctomycetia bacterium | reverse complement strand
CCTTCAAAATTCTTTAAGGTTGGGGTATAGGCTAAACTTATATTCTTGCCCCTTAGTGAATGGAAATCAACGCCCCTTATTGAAAAACCTACTGCCTCATAAGTTATCTTACCATCGGTAACTAAGAGTTTAATACCGTCTTTTTTCAGGAATACAGGTTCACCTTTAAGATAAAGATTCCTTGAAGAAAAGATTGGTTCAGGATTACTTGTGCCATAGGGTAAAAGTCTATCTAATTCATTGAGTAGATTTATGCCTATTTCACCCAATGAGAGTTCTGAATCTATCTCAATTGTCGGGAATAAATCATCGGTTGATAATGTTTTGTGGGCTTGTTCATTAAGCATATCTCTAAAGCGTGAAATGTTATCCTTTAATATCCTTATGCCGCAGGCTTTTTTATGACCTCCAAAACCCTCCAGACATAAGGAGCATTTTTTGATTGCCTCAAAAAGATGAAAATTATCAATTGAACGGCCTGAACCTCTTGCGACATCCTCTCTGGTTGAAATCAAGATAGTAGGCCGATAGAATCTCTCTACTATTCTTGAGGCTACAATTCCCATTACCCCGGGATGCCAGTCACCATCTAAAACAATTACCCGGTAATCTTTAAAATTTATCTCTTTCTCAATCAGACCAAGAGCCTCTTTTAAGGTCTCTTCTTGAATCTTTTGACGGTGACGATTGCCATCATCTAATAATTTGGCTAAAGCCTCTGCCTCGTTTTCATCCTCGGTTAATAGAAGTCTTAAAGGAGCATCGGCATCACCCAGGCGTCCTGCAGCGTTTATACGAGGACCTAAGATATAACCAATATGAGAACTTGATATAGTTCTATTGTGAAGACGGGAGATTTTAATAAGTGACTTAAGTCCAACTTTCTGAGTCTGATTTAACTGCCTAAGACCGTATTTTACAAAGATTCTATTTTCATCTAAGATAGGTACTACATCTGAAATAGTTCCCAAGGCAACTAAATCAAGATGAGGCATAAGGTATATATGAGCATCATCCATAAATTCAGATAATAGGCTCTGAGCCAGTTTAAAGGCAACACCAACCCCGGCTAAATCCTTAAAGGGGTAGTCGCACCCTGGCTGATAGGGGTCAATTATGCTATAAGCCTTGGGCAATCTATCCTGTGGTTGGTGGTGGTCTGTAATAATTGTATCTATGTTATGAGAATTTAAATAATCAACCTCATCATAACCTGAGATTCCACAATCAACTGTAATAAGCAAGGAGACTCTCTTCTCTTTAGCAAAAGCGCAAGCCTCTTTATTTAAGCCGTAGCCTTCCTCTAAGCGGTTAGGTATATAACAGGTAAGGTTATCAGTAAATTTATTTAATATGGTATAAAGTAAGGAAACTCCTGTAATTCCATCTACATCATAATCACCATAGATAAGAATCTTTTCCCTTTTATCAAGTGCCTTCTTTATGCGTTTTACTGCTTTATCTATACCTTTTAGTCTTGATGGGCTATGAAGATAGGACAGGTCAGCCTCTAAAAATCTTCTTGCCTCATCCTCACAGCGTATACCTCTTGCTACAAGGACACGAGAAACTGCCGGATGAAGACCAAGAGATCGGGATAACCTTTCTTTTAACTCTTCATCTACTTGTTTTATCTTCCATCTCTTTCTCATTTACTTAAGGTCTTTTCTACGCCATTCAACAAGTATGGGTGCTGCTACAAAGATGGATGAATATGTTCCAACAATTATACCAATTAAAAGCACTAAAGCAAAATCATTTATGACGCTTCCTCCCAGAAAGTAAAGGGACAAAACAACGATTAAGGTAGTAAATGAGGTAATAAGGGTACGGGATAGAGTCTGATTAATGCTGGTGTTAACAATATCCTTAAAATTCTTATTAGTCATCAAGTCTAAATCTTCTCTTATCCTATCAAAGACAACAATGGTATCATTTAAGGAATAACCTATAATAGTTAAAATCGCTGCTATAATAGGTAAAGATAACTCTCTCTGTGCTATGCTGTAGATACCCAAGGTAACCAAGACATCATGAAATAAAGCAATCAAGGCGCAAATGGCGAACTTAAACTCAAAACGGACAGTGATGTAGATACAAATAGCGATCATAGCAAGTAGAATTGCCCAGAGCGCTTTAAATCTTAGTTCCTTACCAACGGTAGGTCCTACCTTCTCAACACGCAAGGTTTTAACTTTATTATTCTTAAATGCCTTGACTAAAGTTTTTTCAATCTCTTCTGAGTTACCTTTATCTGTACGGATTAATATGTCTTTCTCATTACCAAATTTCTGAATAGTTGCTTTCTTAAGGCCAATAGCAGATAAAGCGGCTCTTACCTTATCTATATCCGGTGCTTCTTCAAAATGGACCTGCTGCAAAAGACCTCCTGTAAAATCTACTCCAAAATTAGCCTCTCCTCTCAAACCAAAATTTATAATCCCGGCAACAATCACTATAAAAGACAATAGATAGGCTATTCTCCTTTTTGATATAAAATCGAAATTCTCCTTTCTTAGAATTTGGAGCATCGGAAGCCTTTTTAATATCCTGAATTTAACTGTAAGATAATCAAAGATAAGGCGGGTTACCACAAGTGCTGTAAACATACTGGCGATAATACCAATGCTTAAGGTAACTGCAAACCCCCTTACCGGTCCTGTTCCTATTTTATACAGAATAAATGCCGTAATCAAGGTGGTCAGATTGGCATCTAAGATAGTAGAAAATGCCTTATGATAACCGCCTTCTATGGCAAAACGGATATTCTTACCCTGCTTTAGTTCTTCTCTTATGCGTTCAAAGATTAAGACATTAGCATCTACTGCCATACCAATGGTTAAGATAATACCAGCAATACCAGGCAGGGTTAAGGTAGCATTGAAGTATGAAAGAGCACCTAATATAATTATGATGTTCAAGCACAATGCAAAATTTGCCAATAATCCAGCAAATAAATAATATATACCCATAAAGAGTAAAACCAGAATGCCTCCCATAATGGCTGCTATAATACCTGATTTAATAGAATCCTGTCCTAAGGTAGGACCAATGGAACGTTCTTCCTCAATTGAGATTGGTGCAGGGAGTGCACCTGCTCTTAAGACAAGGGCCAGGTCAGCTGCTTCTTCTTTGCTAAAATTACCCTCTATTATAGGATTCCTGTCGATAGCCACCTTCATAA
>CAZQVU010000139.1:0-3227 GCA_964596885.1 uncultured Planctomycetia bacterium | reverse complement strand
GAACAGAGCCCAATCCTAAAGAAACTGCCTGAAGATGAATATTCTGAGCAATATGTCCTGCTTCAATATGAGTATATCGAATACCCCTTCTTCCATATTTTGAAGTAACCCTTTCAAAGACAGCACAGATAATTATATCAACCGGAGCGTCTAAGACACACTTCTGACCCAAAGCAGCCTCAGATAATTCTCTTCTTAAATCTTTATCTCTTAACCTTTCTATCTGGTGAGATTGTGGTAGATAATGATAAAGTCCATCCTTTTTTACTACATATAATTCCATTGGATATAAAGCACCTGCAGAAGGCGCTGTTCTAAAACCTCTTCTTTTATCCGTTATACCCTGCGCTGCCCAAAGTAACTGACCTATCTGCTTTAAAGTTAAATCATCACCCTTAAATCTCCGCACCGAGCGCCTTTTTTCGATGGTATATTCTAAAGATATATCTGAATCTGTCGAAGGTTTGGGTAAGGATATCCTCTCACTCATACACACCGCTCCTTCTGTTATAATAAAGATTATCCCAATTATAATAATTGCAACGAATCTCCTCATTCAAATCCTCTATGAAGTCCTAAATTATGGGCATATTCTAATACTTTATTATATTCATCATAAGTAATCCGCCGTGATATCTCTTTAAAATCTGTTGCTTTATAACAGGGGCGATATTGATCCATAATATTTACATATGAGTCTTTTGAAATCTCTTTGGCTATAAAATTTAAAACCTTATAAGAATCAGTCGTATTGTTTGGCAAAACTAAATGTCTTATTAAAAGTCCCTTTTTGGCAAGTCCATTTCTATCGACTATTAAATCACCAACCTGCCTATGCATTTCTTTCAAAGTTTCTTTCATTATAAGAGGGTAATCATAAGCATCAGAATATCTCTTAGCCACCTTTGGCTCTATATATTTTGCATCCGGCATATATATATCAATAATACCCTCTAAGTATCTCAGGGTCTTAACTGAATCATACCCGCTTGAGTTATAAACAAGCGGAAGTTTTAAGCCTTTATCAACAGCAAGTACCAGAGCCTTTAAGATCTGGGCAATTACATGCGTTGGGGTAACAAGGTTTATATTATGACAACCCATTTCCTGAAGTTTCAACATTATCTTAGAAAGTCCCTCAATATCTACCTTCTCTCCTATCCTTTTGTGGCTGATTTCATAGTTCTGGCAATATATACATTTTAGATTACAGCCAGCAAAGAATATTGTGCCTGAGCCACCATAACCTACCAATACCGACTCTTCACCAAAGTGTGGCCCGAAAGCCGATATAATTATCTCCTTATTAATACCGCAATAACCAGTCTTATAGTCTAATCTATTTACTCCACACCTACGAGGGCAGATATTACAACTTCTAAGTAGTTCATAAATCCTATCTGCCCTTTTTACTAGCTCCTTTTTTGTAATCTGCATCGGTTAGCCGTTATATCAATTCTTTCAATATCCTTTTTAAAACCTTACCTGTGGGTGTTTTGGGTAGTTTGTCTTTTATCTTGACTGTATGAGGCACCTTATAATTGGCTAAATGCTCTTTGCAGAATTCTATAATCTCTTTAGGAGAAATAGATTCACCTTCTTCAGGCACTATAAAAGCCAGGGGTACTTCCCCTCTAAATTTATCTGGCTTGCCTATTACGGCTGCATCCTTCACCTTGGGGTGTTTTATTAATATCTCTTCTATCTCTTTTGGATAAATATTCATACCATGTGATATAATCATATCCTTTTTTCTGCCCGCTATCCAGATGTAACCATCTTTATCAATTTTAGCCATATCTCCTGTAAAAAGCCAATTGCCTCTTAGGGCTTCTTTGGTCTCATATTCTCTTCTGTAATAACCCATCATTACATTAGGTCCTTTTACAATCAGTTCACCTATCTGTCCTGGAGATAATTCATTCTCCTCCTCATCAACTACCTTCACCTCAACACCTGGTAATGGCAATCCTACTGAACCCAGTCTATTCTCTCCGTTGATAGGATTAATTGATACTACAGGTGAAGCCTCAGTTAAACCATAACCTTCTAAAAGTTTAATTCTATATTTCTTCATAAACTCAACTGCATCATCCTTGTCTAAAGCATCAGCACCTGAGACAGCCAGCCTTAATGGATTTAAAAATGATAAAATAGAGTAAATCTTGGGCAATCTTATATGGGCAAAAATTCTAAAAACTTGAGGTATACCAATTAGAATAGTCACCCGCCCAAATATAATAGATTTAATTATTCTCTTTACTGGTTTTATAGAACTAAGGATAATCAGGCGGCTGCCCGAGGCAACAGGTAAAAATAGTGACACAGTCAGGGTAAATGAATGGAACATTGGCAATAACAACAAAAAGCAGTCTTTGCTCCTTATCTCTATTGCCTTAAGGCATGAATTGACATTACTGATTATATTCTTATGTGTCAGCATAACCCCTTTAGGACTACCTGTTGTGCTGGAGGTATAACTTATTAAAGCTATATTATTTTCGTCTCTTATCTCATTTATATTATGACTACAGTCTCTATCCATCAAATCATCCAAAAAAAGGTATCCTTCTATCTTCTTATCTGTTATTATTATCTGTTTTATTGTAGTATTTCTCTTTTTAACTTCTTCTAAAATATCTTTATAATTTGAGGAAATTATCAAAACCTCAGCCTGACAATCATCCAAGATGTAAATGATCTCCTCTCTCTTCAAAAAGGTATTTATTGGCACTGAAACCATCCCTGCTTTGGCTATAGCAAATAAAACGATTAGATAATTTATAGAATTCTCATGCAAAATAGCAATCTTACCTTGTTCTTTTAGATGGGCCTTTTTAACAAAATAAGAAGCGAGTTGATTGGATAAGAGATTCAGTCGCCTATAGCTTAAGCGGATTTTATCACTTACAATTGAATGTTTTAGGGGATGAGACCTGGCACTTTCTTCTAAAATGGAGGCTAAATTCATACTCTATCCATTCCTTTAAAAGGCTCGTAAATGTCAAAATTCTTAATGTTAATTACTTGCTTAAAGTTATTAAAAACTCTTTGTCAACCTCTTTTATACTGACATGTCCCTCACGAGCCAACCAGCCTAAACTCATAAGAATTAACTCTTTTTTCTTATCAATAGCTGTGTATAAGTCCTCTAATTTAGCTTCCTTATGCTTATCAAGATAGTGCCATATATCTCCAGCGGCGATTCCAATCTGTGTTATCATCTT
>CAZQVU010000138.1:0-3250 GCA_964596885.1 uncultured Planctomycetia bacterium | reverse complement strand
GAGCAACTCTTTTACCGGTTCCCATAGCCTCAATAACTGTTGCAGAGCCAGTTACTATATCACCGCCTGCATAAACTCCTTTTTTAGAAGTCCTTCCCTCTGAATCAGTAATGATGTATCCCCATCTATTGATTCTAATATCCTTAGTGGTATCAGGAATTAATGGATTTGCATCTGTTCCTATAGCAATAATTACAGAATCTATCTCTAAGGTAAAATTGCTTTCTTTAATCGGGATAGGACTTCTCCTTCCTGATTCGTCTGGCTGGCCCAATTTCATTCTTACTAATTCAATCCCTTTAACATTATTTTCATCATCTCCTATGTATTTAACGGGGTTAGCCAAGAAAATAAACTCAATCCCTTCTTCCTTGGCATGCTGAATCTCTTCAATTCTTGCCGGCATTTCGCGTTCTGTGCGTCTGTAAATACAGTAAACCTTCTCAACCCCCATCCTTAAAGCGCATCTAGCCGAATCCATAGCAGTATTACCACCACCAATAACAGCCACCTTCTTACCTAAAATAACCGGGGTATCACTTTCAGGAAACTTATAGGCTTCCATCAAATTAACCCTGGTCAAGAACTCGTTTGCAGAATAGACATAATTGAGGTCTTCGCCGGGTATATGCATAAACATAGGATGTCCTGCGCCAGTTGCAATATAGACTGCGCTAAATCCTTCCTTAAGAAGTTGATCTATGGTCTTAAGTCTACCTATAATACTGTTCGTCTTTATTCTAACTCCCATTTTTTTAAGATTCTCTATTTCGTAATTAACGATGTCTTTGGGCAGCCTAAATGATGGTATGCCATAGGTTAATACACCACCTGGTTTATGGAGGGCTTCGAAGATAACCACTCTATATCCAAGTTTTCTCAGTTCAGAAGCGCAAGTTAGACTCGAAGGGCCTGAGCCAATCACAGCAATTTTCGGTTGCTGTGAGCTGATAGCTGATAACTGATAGCTGATAGCCTTTTCTTTCTGTGGATTGTTCTTTATCTCATAATCAGCCACAAACCTCTCAAGATAGCCAATGGCTATAGCTTTACCTTTCTTAGCCAGAACGCAGCTTTTCTCACATTGGTCTTCCTGAGGGCAAACTCTTCCACAAACTGCAGGAAGTAAATTGTCTTTTTTTATCTCCTGTATAGCTTCTAAAAATTTCTCACTTCTTACAAGTTCTATGAACCTAGGGATGTTTACGCCAACAGGACAACCAGTAACACAGGGAGGATTCTTACAATTAAGACATCTCTTTGCTTCTTCAATTGCCTGCTCTTTTGTTAGACCCAGGGCTACCTCTTTAAAATTATTTTTACGCTCATCAGGTGGCTGGATAGGCATATGAACTCTATCTTTATCTACCATTTATATCTTCCTGGTATAATCTTCAGGTATAACTATAAGATTATACCTGATTACTGTGATTACTTAAGATTACAGAGATTAAACCATTAATCTCCTTACTTGTTAATTTTTATTGTCAAAATTTATCAATGTCCTTTTAGTTAGAGGGTCGTTATTTTAATCACTGTGATCTGCCTTTTAATCATTGTAATCAGATATCCCTTTGTTTCTCTTTATGGGATGTCTTGTTCTTTTCTGATATTGATTAAAAGATATTTCTTCCTTATTCTTAAACATCCTAAGACGCCTTTCAAGCAAATCAAAATCCACCTTATGAGCATCAAAATCAGGTCCATCAATACAGGCGAATCTCTCTTTGCCTTCTATAAGACAACGGCAGGCACCACACATACCGGTACCATCAACCATAATTGGATTTAGACTCACCTCAGTTTTTATATTATATCTTTTAGTAATCTCTGATATCTCTCTCATCATCATCACTGGCCCAACTACATAGGCAAAATTAAAAATCTCTCCTTGTGAAAGCAATTCCAAAAGGGCATCTGTCACAAAACCCTTCTTGCCGGAGGAACCATCATCGGTTATTAAAATTAATCTATCACTTAAATCTTTAACTTCATTTTTTAAGATAAGAAGGGACTTATGGCGTGCACCAAGAATAGATGTAATATTATTCCCGGCTTCCCTTAAGGCTTTTAAAACTGGATACAATACAGCCACTCCAACTCCCCCACCAATTATTACAGACTTACCATAATTTTCTATATGAGTAGGGTTGCCTAAAGGACCAACTATATCCAAAATAGAATTACCTTCTTCTAATTCAGAAAGCAAGGCTGTTGTCTTTCCTGTTACCTGAAAAATAATATCTATAGTTCCTTTATTAATATCGCTGTCTACAATAGTAAGAGGTATACGCTCACCTTTCTCATAAACCCTTAAGATTATAAATTGGCCTGGCTTTCTTGCTTTAGCTATATCTCTATTCTCAATGCTATATCGAAAAATACTCTCAGCCAATTTTTCTTTTGAAACAATTTTATTCATAAAAATTTCCTTATTTTAAGAAATGTTGATTTAACTATTATAAGTGAAAATGGGGTATTTGTGTAGAAAAAATTAATCTTCTACTAAAGAAGGATAATTAAAGAAGGGGTAATAATAACACAGAAACCAGTAATGTACTTTAGTGCATTCGCTGGATTGACCTGTTGGGAGTTATTATCTTTCCTTTAGTTTAAGTCCCTGGTATATCTTTTTTCGATTCAAGATTTATAACCACTATAAGCAATTTATTTTTTATAATTTGTAGATTATTCGCAGATTTTCAACTCGGTGCGAACGGAGGCCTTTTAACGCCCCCCCCTGCAACGGTTTGCCTAATAAAGGATTATAGGCTAACTCTTCCTCTAGTATCTATCTAGGGGGTTAGCAATAATTATGCCTAATCTGAGGGATGTCCACATTATCTTCACGGATCTGTCAATAAAAGTGTGTAAATTTTTAAAAGAGATTAACTCTTCCTTTTTTTCGTCCAACTAAACTTATTCTCGGCTAATCTCTCCTCCGGCTTTCTTCCAGGCTTCAATACCTCCAATGAGGCTTTTGGCACGGTGAAACCCTGACTTTATCAAAAACTCTGTGGCTAATTGGCTATTTTCGCCCTTCAGACAATAAACTATTATCTCCTTGCACCTACAGCCCAGTTCTTTGTATCTGGTTTCAATTTCATCATATGGAATTGAAAGAGCTCCTTTTATATGACCCTGCTTAAATTCATCCTGAGTTCTAATATCAAGTAAAACAAATCTCTCATTTCGTTTAATCTTCTCCATAAGTTCAGTTACGGTAATACCAGAAGGTTCTTTTTCTCTT
>CAZQVU010000137.1:0-3266 GCA_964596885.1 uncultured Planctomycetia bacterium | reverse complement strand
TAAGTAGAGGTAGAGGCTCATCCACTGCCAAAGCCGGTAAAGAACCTGGTATTGTTATTGTCAGAGGAAAAGGTAGTTATCTTAGAGGGGATAGTTGTGAGGTAGTTGTTTTTAAAATATATATTCGTATTAAAAAGAAACCTGGATTCTCAAGAAAGGACTTCAATCCAGAGTCCGGGGATTACTATATAGAGCTTAATGAGGCTAAGATATATGCAGAAGTAACACCTCAGGGAGCTGTTGATCTATCCAAGTATCACATTCAACAGAATGCTCATAGTATTTTTATTCTCCGCAATGGTGAAAGACATTCCTATGCAAAAATTCCAGATGTCTATGTTCCAGCAGATACAGGATTTAGAGACAGTCCTGAGATAAATAATAATGTCTATAATGATACTGGAATAGTAAAAGGTACGATTGAACTTGAGGTCTTTATGGTAGAACTAAAAGATGAAGTAGAAAATAAGATGTGGGGTTTTAAATGGTGGTGGGATGCTGAATCCAAGACGGTTAAAGCGAAAGAATTCTAAGAAAAGAAAGGATAATTTTTGGTAAAAATATTATAAAGGGGATGGTGTTATGGGAAACAAGAGGTTGCTTTTTATCAGATTTATTATTGTCTTTATTGCTATCACCTTAGGTGGCTTGTTAATGTTTCAAGATGCATTTTCGAAGGCTGAACAAAAGTGGTGTAATTTTCATCTAAGAGATGATATTAGTAAAGATGATTTTAGTAATTTATTTTCTTCTATGAAAAAGGAAGGACTAATAGGTAGAAGTACAGGATATATGTCTATAGGAAATCTTGTTATGGGGCCAGAAGAGGATATCCAGAAGATAGCAGATAAGGCTAGACAGCAATGGGGTGAGGATGCTGTAGTTGAAATCAAATACTTTGAGCCTACACCAGTACCAGTTGAGGTTACTTTAACTTCTGCTAAGAAGACCTATTACTATAAAGAGCCATTAATCTTTATAGTAAAAATTCAAAATATACTTAAAGATAAGAACATAAGCATATTTACAGGATTTTATCCTAAGGGAAGAAGCGTTAGTTTTAGAATTATAAATTCACAGAAAAACATAAAATATAAGAGTAAATATGTAAATCAGAATATATCGGCGAATAATTTTATTACCTTAAAACCAGGTGAATATAAAGAAGTAACCTATAAGATAACTGAATATTTTAATATTAAAGAAGATGATTATTGTGAATCAGTTTTACCTCCAGGTGAATATACTGTTGAGGAAGATGGCACTGTCTATTTTCCTCCTGGAGAATATACTGCTGAGGCAGATTATTTTATATGGGACTCTTCCTTAGAGGGAAAACCTAATCTGCCGGATAATATTGTTACAGGATCTTGGTCATCATTTTTTACGCGAAAATCTGTAGCTTTTGAAATCCTACCCTCTGAGGAATATAGTGAAAAGTTGCAGAAAAAATTAGAAGGAAAGAAAAAAGAAAAAGAGAGGATCAAACCACAACAAGAAAAACCCACCCACCAACCCTCAACTCCTGAAGATAAAGACACCACTGAAGCCAAAGAAGGAACCACCAAGGAGCCGAAACCAGAAGAACAACCACCAAAAGAAACTAACCACTCCACCCTCCACCTAAAAGATGGAAGGACTATCACAGGAATTATAACTAAAGAAGACCCTAACACTATAAAAATCAACACAGGCGTGATAGAATATACTATAGACAGAGAGGATATAGATAGAATTGAATAAAAAGAAACATCAAAAAAGTAAACTATAAAATCCTTCTTTTAAATCAATGTGGAATGTGGAAACTTAACCCCTTTTTCTGCAGCGCAGAAACCCTAAAAGAGATAGCAGATAAACTCTTTGATGAGAGAGAGTATGAAGAGGCCAATAAGTACTATAAGATGCTTATTAGAAAATATCCAGAAAGCGAAATTGCTTTATTGGAAGTAGGAAAAGCACAATATTCCAGAGGGATTAAAATCTTTTTTGAAAAGGGAGAGCGTGACGAAATTATAAAATATGCTAATAAATCAATAAAGGCATTTCGCAAGTTCCTTAAACTTTATCCTGAGAGCGATTCTGCTCCAGAAGTTCAATTGTATCTAATACGAAATTACTATTTTCTGTTAAAAGACTATAAACAGGCATCTGCTGAAAGCAAGAAACTCAAGAGAGATTATCCAGAAAGCGAATCAGCAAAGTTGGCTGATTTATACATAGTTACAGCTAAAAACCAAGGGGGTGAGTAAAGATGGAAGAAATAAGATTGCTCCTTACAATTTTTTTCTCTACTGGAATTGCAATTATGTCTATCTATTTTGCTGTCGGCTGTAAGCAAAGAGAGAAGATAATGAAGATGATTGAGGAGCTTAGAAAAGAGATTAAGCGTTGATAGCAATTAATAGTGATTGATGTTATTGTTGACCTTTGATTTAAGAATAATGAGGAGGAATTATGGGTAAATTTTTCAAATACAGGAATATAATATTTGGATTTGTGATTATACTCTTTCTGACAATGTTTAGTAGAGCAGCCTTATAAGTGACTGCTATGTAATAACTGGTGAGATCCAAAAGGCAATTGAGATGTATAAAAGTGAAACTATTAAATAATTGAAATCAAGGAGAAAATAGATGGAGAAAGATGTAATATACGTGGCTAAGCCTAAGAAAATCGATATACTTTTAATTTTTTATTGGTCAATACCTTTTATAGCTATTTTTCTTTTTAGCATAATATTTAATCAAATTTGGGTTTTACTTTGGATTCCTGTAATTGTTATAGTTTTTATTACTTTTTTTCCGAGAGAATATCTTATCCTAGGAGATAGAATCAGAATTGTCTGCAATTTATATAAAAAGGATATTTTATATAATGATATAAAGTATATAGATGAATGTTCCGTATCCAAGGCGATGTTAAATAGTATGTTTAGAGCTATAACTTTTATGACTTCTCTCAAAGAAGTTGTTTATATAGATCGCGGAAGAGGAAAATTTTTAATTCAAATATCGCCTCAAAATTCACAAAGGTTTATTGAAGAAATAAAAAAGATGAAAAATATATAATCTCCTGTTTAAAAAGAAAAATTATAAAAATAGGGGTCATGTTAGAGGTCACATGTTAGGATTCAGGTTTCCACATTTGACATACAGTCATAGTGATAAGGAATAGCTTTAGTGTAATCCTTTCTAACTCCCAAGGAGTTTCCCCCAAAATTTAATGACTGTTCTATCTAACAATTTATAAATCAATAAGATAAGAAA
>CAZQVU010000136.1:0-3299 GCA_964596885.1 uncultured Planctomycetia bacterium | reverse complement strand
AAGATATCTGGTCTTACTATAGCAATAATTATAATAAATTGCAAGATAAAAGATTATCCTATATCTAACTTCTTAAACTAAAAGCCACTTAAAGGATTATCTTATACCAACCGAGGAGGCTTGATAAAACTATATAGGTAAAAGCCTTTTAGAAAGGTCAGATGCAAAAGTTTCTATCTTATGCATAATAAATCCTCTTATATAAATATCCTTTCTAAGAGGGACTCAAAGGCAACTATCCTTAAAATAACCTAAAATTAAGTCAGAGTATCTAAAAAGGATTTATAAGCCTTGCAACCCCTCCCAAAGTTTAAATCCTTCTTGAAGGTAGTTCTTTCTTTTTCATTCCAGATAAGAGTGCTTATCTTCTTAGTAGTCTTCATAAAGGTCTCAACAGCAAGATGGACATCAGAAAGAATCCTGTGCAAATAATATAGCCTATCACAGAACCTATAAAAACCTCTTATAAATATTTATAGTTTTATCTGTCATAATCTCTTTTCTAAAATTCTCTTCAACCATCTGCCGCCCTGTTATCGCCAGTCTATCCCTTAAATTTTCATCAGCAAGAAGCAGTGTCAATCTATAAGCCAATTCATTGAAGTCTTTCGGAGAAACAACATAACCATTGATATCATCGTGAACTATCTCCGGCATCCCCCCAACTCTAGTAACTACAATGGGTTTCATAGAAGACATAGCCTCTAAGATAGTCAGACCAAATGGCTCTGGTGAGGAAGATGGATAAACACAAACCTCAGAAGCAGCATAAAGATGTGGCATATCTTCAAGAGGATAAACATCGATAAGGACATTCTCCCTCAATTTAAAAAAGTCGACCAATTCCACAATGTAGGCAATATCTTTGTCTTGCTTGGCGCCCCAATCGATTATATTCTTGGTGCCGGCTAAGACAAGGATAACATCAGGAAATCTACGTTTTAAGATACATAAGGCTTTAACGCTTACGTCACATCCTTTTGCCAAACCCATTCGGGCAGGATGAAAAATAATCCTTCTTTTCTTCAACTGGGGGTACTTTTTATATATAGGGTCGGGTTTTACCTTCGGGTGATATATCTTATGGTCAATTCCATGGTGGACAGTGGTGATATTTCTGTGATTTATTCCTATACCAATGAGTTCCTGTTTAATGAAATGGCTAACTGAAATAATGTGGCTCCATTTAATTTTACGCATAATACTCAAAAATAAAGCATCATCCCAAACATTATGTGCAGTTAATATAAGTGGAATCCCCTTTTGATTAGAAAGTTTGGCTATACTCTCAGCATGGACCATACTGAAATAATGCATATTATGGACATGGATAACATCGGGTTTCTCTTTGTCAATAAAATTGCTAAAGGTCTTCTTGACTTCCTTTTCAATGCCGTATAAACCTCTTATATAAAGCCAATTTAAATCCATAAAAGGGGTTCGGTAGATTTTAACTCCTCGATACTCATATTCACCATCATATCCCTTTACAGCACCAGTCAAAAGACTTACCTTATGTTTTCTTCTAGCAATCTCAGGCAAAAGAAAGGTGAGGTGTGTCTCTACTCCTCCAATAATCGGCGGAAAACCCCAATGTATATGCGAGATAGATATTTTCCTTCTCATCTATTAATAAAACTCCTCTTTTTTTTCTTTTATCTGGTTTCTTTTAAAACTCTGCATCTTATTAGTTTTAACCCTCATCAATTTACCAAAAATGCCTAATTCTACCTCCTTTCTTTTAGCAGAAAGTGCTTTCAATTTAATCATCTGGTTAGTCACCTCAAATTTGATATTATCTCCTTTCCAGATTAAAGAGAAGATTAATCTGTTCCATCTCCTGGGTAGATATGGGTCAATGAATAATCTCTCCTTTTTAATCTTAACCCCAGCAAATCCAAAGATGACTGCCTGCCAACTACCCCCCAATGATGCTGCATGAATACCTTCACGGGTATTTCCATAAAAGTTAGCAATATCGGTATGCAAAGAAACATTAAAAAAATTGAAAGCCCTGTTTAGATCTCCCACTCTGCAGGCTATAATAGAATGTATTGAACTACTCAATGAAGATTTATGCACTGTTTTATTTATATAATAATTATAATTGGTGATTTTTGTCTCTTGACTAAAGACATCATCAAGTAGATAAAGCATCATTAAGACATCGGCTTGCTTAATAAGGTTAGTCTTACCTAAATCTTTAGCCTTTAGTCTCTTAGGGATAAGGGGTATGCCATTTTCATCAGTTTGAGTAAGTATAACCTTCTTTAGTTTAAAGAATCCATCAAATTGCTCAATGACACCCTTTTTGTTTACATTAACACCCAGGCCTGCTGCAATCCTTCTCCAATCTCTTGCCTCTTTTTCTTCTAAATTTATCTCTTCCTTTATCTTTTTATAGGCAAAAGAGTCTCTTTTAACTTCAGATAATAACTTGCAAGCAGTAATCAGATTCCATTTTGCCATTATATTAGTAAAGGCATTATTGTTAACATTTTGATGGAATTCATCTGGTCCAATCACGCCCCTTATTTCATACTTTCCCTTTTTCTTGTTGTATTTTACTCTCGATGCCCAAAAACGTGCTGTCTCAAAAAACATCTCATATCCACACTCTTGCATAAACCTTTTATCTTGAGAGACGATGTAATATTTATAAATAGCATAGGCAATATCTGCGGTAATATGGTGCTCCTGTTTATGGGTGGAAATCTTTATAATTGTCCCATCAAAATCCCTTGCCCACTCAGGAGTCTCTTCGTCTCCAGTAGCAGCCGATTCCCAGGCAAACTTTGCTCCTTCATATCCTTCAAGTCGGGCTAATCTTCTGGCCTCATCTAATCTTCTGTATCTATAAAGAAGCATATTTTGGGCTACTTCAGGAAAGTTAAAAAGATAAAAAGGCATAAGAAATATCTCGCTATCCCAGAAGATATGGCCCCTATAACCCTCACCGCTTAAGGTCCTTGCTCCAATACTTGAGAAACCATTATCATAATGTGCACAAATAAGCATATGGTAAATATTAAAACGAAGGTTAGTTTGAAGATCCTCCTGTCCTTCAATTACAATATCTGCTTTCTTCCATAATCTGTGCCACATCCTGATATGTTCAGAAATAAGATTAGAAAATTCAGCTCTAAAGATTTTGTTAAAAGCCCTAAAACTCTTCTTTTTATAGCCGCTATGGTCTCTCTTATAAGGATAATGCTTAATGTGGAATATCTTGGTAAACCTAATGGTCTTGCCCTTCTTAAATCTCAATCTGAAAATATTATCCTCGGAGTAGTGCTTTT
>CAZQVU010000135.1:0-3309 GCA_964596885.1 uncultured Planctomycetia bacterium | reverse complement strand
TTACTGTTCTTTAAAATCCTAAGCACGCCCCGTTAGAAAATCTTTGATTTCTAACGGGGCACGAAATCCGAAATACGAAACCCCATAGTACAACCTTCGGTTGACTACGGGGCAGGCATTGAAACAAAAAGGTTTGGGATTTGGAATATTGGAAATTGGATATTGTTTAGGATTTAGATATTAGAATTTAGGAATTTAATTAGTGGAGGTTAAGTATGCATAAGGGAAAGGTTTTTTTATGGATTGCAATTACAGTCTTATTTGTAGGTTTAGGTCTGGGTGGTGCATTTTGCTTGCAGAAGACAGAGAAGGAAGAAGATATATATAAATCTCTGAAACTCTTTGGTGATGCAATTTCTCTTATACAACAAAAGTATGTTGGAGAGGTTGATGCAAAAGAATTAATCTATGGGGCTTTAAGAGGTATGCTTTCGTCTTTAGATCCTTACAGTCAGTTTTTAGACCCAGATGAATATAAAGATATGCAGGTTCAAACCGAAGGTGAATTTGGCGGTTTAGGTATTAAGATTGCTATAAAAGATACTATACTTACAGTTATTACTCCTTTGGATGGAACTCCGGCTGATAAGAAGGGAATTAAAGCCGGTGACAGGATTATTAAGATAGATGGAGAATCTACAGAGGGCATAACTTTACTGGGTGCGGTTAAGAAGTTAAGAGGAGAACCGGGTTCAAAGGTAACTATAACTATCTACCGGGAATCAGAAAATAAGATATTTGATGTTACTATAGTGAGGGATATTATAAAGATTGAAAGTTTAAAGGGAGTCAGGATTATTGAAGATAATATTGGCTATATTAGATTGGTTGAGTTGCAAGAACAAACGCCTGAGGATTTCAAAGAGGCTATATTGAAATTAAGAGATGAAGGCATGGATAGCCTGATTTTAGACTTAAGAAATAACCCTGGTGGGTTATTGGAATCTGCAGTTGAGATAGCCGATATGCTGATTGATGAGGATGGAATTTTGGTCTCAACTAAGGCGCAATCTAAGAATAGATCTTTAACTTTTAAGACAAAACAAAAGGCAATTCTACCTTCTGAGATGCCCATTGTGGTTATTGTAAATGGAGGTAGTGCCAGTGGTGCTGAGATTATAGCAGGAGCTCTGCAAGACTATAAAAGAGCCGTCCTTTTAGGAGAGAAGACCTTTGGTAAGGGTTCAGTTCAAACTGTTATACCATTAACCGATGGTTCTGCTGTTAGACTAACTACTAGTAAATATTTTTTACCTAGTGGCCGTTCAATCCATGAGAAGGGAATAACTCCAGATGTAGTGGTTGAAGAGAAGGCAGAAGGAGTTGCTAATAAGGAGAAGCCAGAAAGGATATTTGAGGAGTTAAAAAAGGATGAAGATATAGAATCTTTAGAAGAAGAGATTGATGAGCATGATTATCAGCTAATGCGGGCGATAGATCTAATAAAAGGACTAAAGGTATATTCAAAACGATATTTGAAGGTTGAAAGATAGATTTAAACAGATCTCTTGAGAGGGTAAAATAGTGTTAGTTTTAGGTATTGAGACTTCCTGTGATGAAACAGCAGCTTCTGTAGTTAAGGAGAAGGATGAGGTTCTTTCTAATGTAGTTTTATCCAGTATAAACTTACATAAAGAGTTTGGTGGAGTAATCCCGGAGATAGCCCATAGGTTTCATTCAAGGTTTATAGACAGGGTTGTCGAAAAAGCTCTAAAGCAGGCAAAGGTTGATTTAAAGGAGATAGATTTGATTGCAGTTACCTATGGACCTGGTTTAATGGGAGCTCTTATTGTGGGTGTCTCTTTTGCCAAGAGTTTAAGTTTTGCTCTTAAGAAACCACTTATTGGTATTAACCATTTACATGCTCATCTTTATTCGGCTTTGATGGATAAGGAGATTGAATTTCCTTTTGTGGGTCTGGTTGTTTCAGGTGGACATACTGCTTTAGTTCTGGCTTATGATTATGATAAGTATAGTCTACTTGGTCAGACGCAGGATGATGCAGTCGGAGAGGCCTTTGATAAAGTTGCCAGAATATTAAAACTTGGATATCCAGGTGGACCTGTTATTGATAAACTTACACAAGGAACTAAATCCAGGATGGTAGAATTTCCTCGTTCGTATTTAGCCAAGGATTCTTTGGATTTTAGTTTTAGTGGCTTAAAGACTGCTGTTTTCTACTATGTAAAGGATAATTACTCTAATAAACAGATACCTGATGAGGATAAGGTTAGCATAGCTTCTGGATTTCAAGAGGCGGTTGTGGATGTTTTAGTCTATAAATCCTTATCTGCCTGCAAACAAAATAATATAAACAGGTTAGTCATAGGAGGAGGCGTTAGTCGTAATCTACGACTTAGAGGACGTCTTATAGATGAGGCGGCAAAAGAAGACATAGAGGTTTATTTTCCTAAAAGCAATCTCTGTCTTGATAATGCGGCTATGATTGCCGGTTTGGGGACTAAATTATATAGGAAGGGAATAAAATCAGATTTTTATCTTACACCCGATGCCACATTAAGTGTATAATATATATCAAGGAAAGGTGACTGTTATGATAGAGGATATTGATGCAATATTTAGATTGCTTTTATCAGTTGTGCTTAGTGGGTTGATAGGTCTTGAAAGGGAAAGTCATGGAAGAGAGGCTGGCCTAAGGACGCATATATTAGTGGGTATAGGCGCAACATTGATTATGCTCACATCAGTTTACATCTCCAAGCAATATGGTTTAGGTAATTCAGCTGACCCAGGGAGGGTAGCAGCTGGTGTGGTTACTGGAATAGGCTTTATTGGTGCTGGCACGATTATAAGATTCCGGGCCTCTGTCAGAGGTCTTACTACAGCAGCAAGTTTGTGGGTTACAGCCGGAATAGGACTTGCTATAGGTTCAGGTTTTTATTTAGGAGCCTTGATTACCACAGCCTTAATATTATTTGCTCTTGTATTCTTAGGTAGATTTGAAAGATTTATTAGTAAGAAAAGGTGAATGAGGACACAACTTATGGAGCGTAAGCGAACATAAGTTCATTGTCCGAATTCACCCAGCACCTATTTTTAAGACATTAAGGTTAGTTACACCAGTAGATTAAATTTTATGAAGTTCAAGTTTCAGGTAAAGCACTTATTTGAAAAATAGGTGCTGGGTTAAATTCGCACAGATAATTTACGAAAATCAAAGATTTCCGTAAATTATGTGCTCATTTAAGGTGAATGAGGATACAACTTATGGAACAAAGTGAACATAAGTTGTCTATCCGAATTCACCCCTTACTGTTCTTTAAAATCCTAAGCACTAAATCCGAAATA
>CAZQVU010000134.1:0-3334 GCA_964596885.1 uncultured Planctomycetia bacterium | reverse complement strand
AAAACAAGAAGGAGGTGAAAGAATGGAAGCAGTAAAAGCACAGGTAGAAAGTGCAATCAAAATATGTTGTGGATTAGGATGCGGCGGCGGTGTTGCTGAAATAGAGTAAGCCGCTATATGGCTTCTATGGATATGACTTAACATTAAGTCATATCCATAGTATTTTTTATTTTAGAGGTGAGATTATGGATAATTTTTATCTTAAGATAATAAAGAATGGAAATAAATATGCTGCATTAAATTTAAAAACATTAGGATTGTTTAAAGTGAGTGAATGTGAGGCAAAAATATTAGAGAGCTTCTATAATCATGATCGTGATTTTGACTACGTGTCCTCTTTACTACATATCGAGAAAAAAAAATGTAGAGATCTGATAAACGTATTTGAAACTCCTTTGGGCCCTATAGAAAATCTAAAACTTGAGCCTGCTGAACTTCTCTTAATGATATCTCAGGACTGTAATTTACGATGTAAGTATTGTTATGCAACTGGCGGGAGTTATGGGGAAAAAAGGAGATTTATGGACACAAAAACAGCGGAAAAAGCTATAGATGTCGCTTTTTCCTTAGGGAATATAAAAAGCATAGTTTTTTTTGGAGGAGAGCCCCTATTGAATTTTGAATTGATAAAACATGTTGTTAATTATACAAAAAAAAGAGACATTGTCTATGGATTTGTAACAAATGGAACATTACTCACAGATGAAATGATAAAATTTTTTAAAAAAAATAATTTTTATATTACAATAAGTTTAGATGGACCAAAAGAGGTCAATGATGCTAACAGAATCTATCCCGATTCCAGGGGAACATATGATGTGATAATAAAAACTATTGAAAAACTTAAAGAAAATAAAATCAAGTTCTCCTTAGAGGCTACCTTTACCAAAACAGCACTAAAAAAGGGATACAGAGCCAGAGATATTCTAGAATTTTTATACAGATACACCGATTCAATAAAAATTACACCTGTAGGATTTATAGATGATCCTTCTTTAACTTTATCTAAAGAAGATCTTATTGAATATTTTGATGATTGTTATTCTTTTGCTCTTGACAAAATAAGAAATGATAAGCCAATCAATATATTTGATATAACTATGCTGATCTATAGAATAGTTTCATGGAAAAAACATACCTGTGATGTACTCTGCCCTTCTATTGCCAAGAGATTAACAGTTTTTCCAGATGGCAACGTGTATCCATGCTATCTAATCAAGGAAGAAGATTATTGTTACGGCAATATTTTCAACGATAATTTTAAGGAAGTATTTAGTGAAAAAGCTAAAGATATATCCAGAAAATTATCAAGAAAAAATTTAAAACAAAAGGAGTGGTATATACCTCTTCTGACAGATATATGTTTCGGGTATATAAAAAAAGAAAATGATAAATTAGAAATAGAAGAGACTATGAAAGAAGTTTTATCTGAGGTATTGGAAAGATTTATAAAAGAATTGATCACAATAGATGACTGGAATAAAGTTATTAAAAATATAAGTGGTGGATAAAATGCAAAGCAATCTGAGGAGGATGTGGTTATTTAGTAAGAAGTATAAAAAAGAACAGTTTATTCTCATGCTTCCATTTACATTTGCCATAATATGTTCAGCGATTACACCATTTTACATTAGGACTTTTATAGATTCTCTTTCAAAAAGTGTGGATCTTAGATATATTGTTGAGATAGCAATGAAGATCCTCCTTCTCCAGACAAGTGCGGCTTTAGGATGGTGGATGGGGGAGTACATGATTCAGACGCTTCAGAGAGTTTCTATGGTAAACCTTCAAGGAGAACTTTTTGAGCATATCCTAAAAGTTTCAGTCCCATTTTACTGGAAGAATCCTACAGGAGTGCTGATGAGTAAAATAAACTCTGATGCCGAAATGGTGGGGAGAATAGCACCTGTTTGGATGGTCTCACTCCTTACTCAATTTTTAAATATGGGTATAGGACTGATAGTGCTTCTTAAACTGAATTATCTTTTAACTTTTATAACAATTTTGATCTTACCACTTTATTATTTTTCTGCTAAGTACTTCAGTAAAAAAATCCAGAAAGCGTCATACAAAGAAAGGAAAACATACAGTGTTTCTACTGAGCTCCTTAGAGAAGGCATAGAAGGCGCTGTTACCATAAAGTGCTACAATAAAGAGAGTTTTTTCATAGCACTCTATAGATCAAGATTAAAGAATTGGTTAAGAAATATAAAAGCAGTTCTATTTAATCAGATACTTTCTATAAATATCTTAGGTTATGTTGTTAATATTTCTCCTCTCATAATCCTCGGAATTGGGGGAATAATGGCTTCAAGAGGAATCACTACCATAGGTACAGCGATAGCATTTTTTACATTTGTAGGACGTCTTTTTAATCCCATTCGAAATGTTGCGGATACGTACAACATGCTCCAGCAAACATATCCAATGGCAGATAGGTTACTTGAGATTCTCGAAACTCCTACAGAAAGATCAGGTCCACAGAATGTACATGATGTAAATGTAAAATTTGAAAATGTGTCTATGAGTATAAACGGTAAGGAGATATTGAAAGATATTGATTTAGAGATCAATAAAGGAGAAATTTTGGCAATTGTTGGATCTAGTGGAGCTGGCAAATCAAGTATCGCAAATTTAATGTTGGGACTTCTACATCCAACAAAAGGAAAAGTGCTGATCGGTGGAGTTGATATCGAAGAATTAGATTTAAAAGAATTAAGAAAAAGAATTTTGATTGTGAGAGGGGGAGATTATCTCTTTAATATGTCTATCAGAGAAAATATTGTTTTAGGAGACGAATTTACTGAAAAAGAATTATCTGAAGTTATAGAGATAGCAAAAATAGACGAATTCGCTAAGAATATGGATGTTGTGATTGGGGAACGAGGAATTTCTCTTTCAGATGGTCAGAAACAGAGGATTGCTATAGCTCGTGCAGTTATAAGAAAACCCGAGGTACTGATTCTAGATGAAGCTACTTCCGCTTTAGATTCAGAAAATGAAAAAGAAATATTCGATAATATAAGGAGTTATCTTAAAAATAGCAGCATTGTTCTGATTTCACATAGACTTTCTACAATAAAAAAGGCAGATAAGATAATCCTTCTAAAAAATGGACATATAGCAGATACAGGTTCACATGAGGATCTGTTAAAAAAATCAAAGACATATAAAGAGTTGATCGATGAGCAATTGATTCTATAATAATCGGTTTGCTTTGTCTCCAGAGTAGCTTTCTTTCCAGCTGAGGGTATCAACATCTGGAATTCTTTAGGCACCTGAGTACTCAATTGAAGACAAAGCTTTTATATCTGTTTTAAGAAAGAATAATTAC
>CAZQVU010000133.1:0-3343 GCA_964596885.1 uncultured Planctomycetia bacterium | reverse complement strand
CACCCCAGGATGCAAGTTCCTCTATCTCTTTCAGATCAGCTGTATCAACAAATATCTTCATGGTTTTTGCCTCCCTAATTTTGCTGTGGAGAGAATATGTTATTGTAAAATAAATTTTTGTTTTTTAATAGTGTTTGTTTTGAGTGAGGAGATATTTCTCATGTTTTTAAATAACTTTTATAAATATTTTTCTATTTTGTCAAGAATTTTAGTGTAAAAATAATTTATAAATATAATTTTTTATAATACCATGTAAAAATATTTTGAAATATATGTTTTTCTAAGAAAATTTTATATATCATGTGATAGATGTTATCATTGAGCGTGGGGGATATGATAGAAAAAACATATAAGAAAATGGTAGCGAGTATAGTCCTTTTATCACTATTATCAATTTGTTTCATCCCCTTAACAGAAGCTACAACTGTTAAAAAAACCTTTAAGGTTGTTAAAAACAAATCATCATCAACCTTATTCTCCCTTGCCAAAAAAGCAAATGCAATAAAAGGAACAAGGAACAATGTTTTTCCTCATTTAATAAACGATGGAAGACTATTTGGCGCATGGATACATATAAAATATAATAAGTTTGAAGATGAAAAGGAGATAAAAATCACCCCAAGAGATATTAGAGGTCATCTTGGAAATCCAGATTACAGGACAAAAATACAGTTTAATATAGATGATGACCCAGAGGATGATGTTGAAGCAAGCTTTGGGTTATACAGGTCAAGCATTGATGGTGGCAGTAACGAAGTCTCATCACTGGAAACAGCTTTTGGTTTTGAAATCATACATGAAGGAGTGCCAGATATAAGAGGCGAGATGGAGGTTTGGCTGGAGTTACATATAAACCTCTCGGTACTGAAGAAAACAAATAACAGGGGTTTACCCCATACCTATTTCTTCAACATGTTAAAATATCTTCAGATATTTGATAAAATATTTCCACATGCTACTTTTTATGACCCACCATCTGAGGACTATTTTGTAGTAAGACTTGGCTACAGCTCACCAGAGGGTAAGAAAATACCGTTTAATACAGAAATGTTTTTCGCATTTGCTAACGCATCAATTTTCAAACCTACAATTTTTAAACATGAGATGAACCCACATGACCTAGTTGGTGAGGAAGAACTGCAGCTTCTCTTCGGCTATCAAGCCTACAAGGAAGGACAGGAGAACCCTTTATATGATATAACGTTTTCAATCTCATTTGAACCAACGATCTATCTCCTTACAAAGTTCACACCAAGACTTGGGAAAATTGTTTATTACTTTGAAAATCCAACCTACAAGGAGACAACGGTAACATTTGAATGCACGACTCTAAAAGGAGAAAACAATGGTGTATCTGTAATACTGATACTAGATAGGATAACAGAGAAATTAGCAGCTAGGGGAAGTTGGATCAGTCTAGATTTGGATCTCATAGGAAAAGGTGGTAGTTTCCACTATGTCGCTAGTGACAATTTTGACATAACTCTGCTGGTGAAGTCCCCATATTTTGAAAGCGAAGACGGCGGAGATGGATACGTGGTTTTCAAAAAAATACCTAAAAAAATAGATATCTCATGGGACATAGATCTCTCCATACTTGGCAAGTTTATCTCAGGGTTTTTAAATCTGGACATGAGTGATAACATGGAGAGAATACTGGTTTACACGCCAAACTACGGTGAAAAACCTGTTATAGACGTATCAAACATTCCAAGGAGGGCAAGCATAAAAGGCTCCCTCGACTGGGGGAGTATAACCGGGTTTTTAAGAGCTGAGAAGGAAGGAGGAGACACAAAAGTTGTTGCAAACTTACAATATGGCAAATGGGTTATAAGTGACAAGCTGACAATGCATGACGGCTATCTAGATTTCTCTTTTAACCTGGATAAGAATGGTTACATTGGTTTAGACACAAGTAATGAAATGTTTGACAATGAGCTATCACTCATTGGCAATGATGGAAACGATGAAATATATATCTCTACTGAACGCCTACATGCAGACAATTTTATGATGACATGGAACCTTGACACCTCTGGTGACAAACCAAAGATAAAAAACCTAGGTTTTTCAGGTTTGCTCAGATCATTAAAAAATGTAAAAATAGACATAAAATACAAGGGAAAGAAGGCTACGATACAAGGAAACTGGGTTCTTGGTGAAAAAGGCAGCTTTTGGTTCCAACTAAACCAAAGGGATGACATTTCATACAACTTTGACCTAAGCGGTGGCAAGTATGTTTTAACAGGGAAAATAGTTGTCCCAGGTAATCTAAAAATAGATCTAAGCTGGAATTGGGTACAGGGAGAGGATGAATATCATCCAGGTTATATTTATATCAACAGGGAGACGGATCAACCACTTATAAAACTGTTTAACCTGTATTTCACCTATGACAACCAGTATGGTGTTGAGATTACAATAGAAAACCTATGTGTTTATCTTAATCTCCAATGGTGGAGAGCAGACACTGGTAAGCTATACTGGTGGCTGGATTACGAAATCAATGGTGGTTTCTCATTGGATCTACTATGGAATGGTGAATGGTACCATGTATGGGGGTGAAAGAGGTTTGAAAAAAAAGTTTTTAATAATAACATTAGTAGTATTGTTTCTTTTTTCCACTTTATCCAGTGCACTATCAATTTATAATTCCTCAAAAAAACTAATCATGGTTAATAGATCAGTGTTTACCATGAGTCTCAATGATGGACCCTATTTTGTATGGGAGGATGATTTTGATGATATGTCAAAAATAGATCTAAGCCCACCTGGTCAGGGTAGGACAGAAAACTTTGTCGTAGAAAATGGAGAGGTCAAGATTATGGACACATATCCTGCGTGGACTGATCCAAGTTGGACAAGGATGAAACCTATAACTATAAGAAACAAAGCTAATACGGATTTGACACAGTATGCTGTTAAGTTGATTGTAAAGCATGATCAGGATATGAAAAATGATTACTCTGATTTACGTTTTAAATATGAGAATGAGGATTACTGGTTGAACTATTGGATAGAGAGCAGGGATCCTGATCCAAACAACAGATATGCGATTGTATGGGTCAAGGTGCCAAGTATACCCAGAGATGGTACCGTACATCTCTACATGTTTTATGGTAATAAAAATGCTGGTGATATGAGTGATTTCTGGAGTGTGTTTAACGAGGACAGTTGGAGCAAGAAATGGGCGCATGATGAACGCGTAACACAACATGCAGAGTCAGAGGGAGCATGGGATCCAGATGTCGCCTATGGCAGTGGTAGATTCCTTGTTGCATGGGAGGAGGGAAGAGTTATGCCTGTGGATCAGGAGATAAGAGGGCAGATATTCAATTCAAAA
>CAZQVU010000132.1:0-3363 GCA_964596885.1 uncultured Planctomycetia bacterium | reverse complement strand
AGATACCTCTATAGCCAACTCTTTTCTTATCTCTATATCTTTCTTATTTAGCATACTAGACCTCTTACTTTTTCCTTAATAAAACACCACGCTTATAAAAGTTTGCCTTCTAGAAGTTTGAACTCTATTTACCTCTTCTTTTTAAAGTCTCCTCACTACTAAGAGGTTTAACTTCTTTATGTTTTG
Organism: uncultured Planctomycetia bacterium; assembly: GCA_964596885.1. Lineage (GTDB taxonomy): Bacteria > Omnitrophota > Gorgyraeia > JAGLLT01 > CAZKQD01 > CAZQVU01. The sequence continues at coordinate 3,177 of CAZQVU010000132.1, read as the reverse complement.
CTTCATATACAGAAACTATATCCATATCTAACTCATCAAATCGTTCCTTTATTCTGGTTATTTCGTCCTTTGATAAAGGTTCTACATCAGATAACCTGAGAGGAGTATTTATCTGAACCTCATCAGGTTTTATCCTTTTAACCAAATTTATAAATTCATCAATATGGTCTTTATTCTCTTCTATAAACATAATCTGTAAAGCCAATCTTCCTTTAAACTGCTTTCGAAACCTGCTTATACCTTCTATAATAGAAGATAATTGAATGCCAGGGGCTTGCTGGTTGATCTTTTTAAGAGAGTTTTGAGAATAAGCATCCAATTTCAGGGCTACAAAATCAACTTTAGCCAATTCATCTCTTACTTGTTCTTTATCTATTAGGGATGAATTAGTTAAAACTGCAATAGGAGACCTCTTTATCCTCCTCAACGCCTCAACCACTTCACCAAAATTCTTAGCCAAAGTAGGTTCGCCTCTTCCTGAGAAGGTATAGTAATCTATCTCTAAATCAGGAGGCAAAGATTTAATCTCATTTATTATCTTCTCTACAGAGACATAAACCTTTCTTTCAGTTATATACCTTTGTGTCTTGCCAAGTTGACAATAGATGCAGTTGAAGTTACATATCTTCTCATTTTGAGATAATAAATCAATACCCAAGGAACTACCCAATCTCCATGATGAGACAGGTCCATATATATATTTATATTTAATTTTCACTTCTTTAAAGCCCTCTTCTTCATCGTGCTTTTTAACGGCGCCCATTACAGATTCCTATCAATAGTTCCATCCGCAAGCTCTATTATCAGGATGATATCTGCCTTCTTCTTCCATTTTCTTTCTTACACAATCTCTGCCATTATGAAAACAGTAATCTTCCACCTATCTTCTATCTAATCTACCCTGTTCATAGAACCTCTTCATTGGGCAGACATCATACCACTTACACTTTTTCCGTTTATTTGTCAATTAAAACCTCTTAAACTTTATACGCCGTAATAAAGCTGGAATTCAAACGGATGAGGCCTAGCACGAATTGCCTTTACCTCATTTTCTAATTTTATCTCTCTCCAGCTTTTTATAATTTCTTCTGTGAAGACGCCGCCTTTTAAGAGAAATTTATAATCTTTCTCTAGAGCCTCAAGAGATTCTTCTAATGAAGTAGGTAAAGGAATGATTCTTTTCTTTATTTTTTCAGGAGCATTGAAGATATCTATGTCATATGGTCCGAAGTTCTCCTTTGTGGGATCTATCTTATTTTCAATACCATCTAATCCTGCCATTAAAAGAGCAGAAAGACAGTAATAAATATTGGAGGTGAAATCTGGCGGTCTGTATTCAATGCGTTTGTCTTCTGGCTTAATAGTATATTTAGGAATTCTTATAGCAGCAGACCTATTAGCCAAAGAAAAGAATAAATTAACAGGTGCCTCATAGCCAGGAACTAGTCTTTTAAAAGAATTTGTGCTGGGATTAGTAAAGGCAGTTAGTGCTCGGCCATGTTTTAAAATACCGCCTATATAATATAGTGCTGTCTTGCTTAAATTAGCATATTTCCCCTTTTTGTCATAAAACAAATTCTTGCCTTTTTTAGATAAATATTGATGAACATGCATACCGTTTCCTGCCTCCATAAATAAAGGTTTAGGCATAAAAGTTGCAGTTTTTCCTTCCCTCTCAGCCACATTCCGCACAATATATTTTATAACTATGGTAGCATCTGCTATCTCACATAAGGGTCTTAATGGAACTTCTATCTCTGATTGACCAGGAGCACCAACTTCATGATGATGATAGTGAACCTTTATGCCGAATTTTTCTATCTCTTCAACAATTTTGGTTCTTATATTATATAAAGTATCTAAAGGAGGTGACTGATGATATCCCTGCTTATGAACTATCTTATGACCTGGAGTAGGCATTTCAGCCCTTTCTCTTCCCTCAATTGATTCCTCACATACTATCCGAAAGAATGTTGAGGATGGTTCATTTTCAATGGTGACGCTATCAAATAGATAAAATTCGAATTCAGGACCAAAATAAGCTTCATCTGCAATATTTGTACTTCTTAAGTATCTTTCAGCTTTTTGAGCGACTGTGCGAGGGTCTTTAGAATATTCTGATTTGGTATCAGCCTCAACAGAATTACATATAAAACTTAAGGTAGGTGATTCCCAGAAAGGGTCAATTTGTCCTGTACTCAGGTCTGGCAAAATACACATATCGCCACTTTCTATCTCTTTAAAGCCTGGGATACTTGAACCATCATATCCTATGCCCTCTTTTACAATCTTCGAAGAAAATTCTTCAGATGGAATAGTAATATGATAAAGCTTGCCGAACATATCCACAAACTTAAAGTCAATCATCTTTATGCCTTTTTCTTTAATAAACTTCTTCACATCTTCTATCTTTTTAAACATATTACCCCCCTATGCGTTACTTACTTTTCTGTAAATGTAATTAGATCTTTTTAAATATAATACTACTATAAGGCTTTAAGGTCAACATATTTAACTATACAAATAAAAAGAGGAATGTCTTCTTTGACATCCCTCTCTTTGGTAAACTAGGCTATTTTTATAGGCTAAAGTTAAATCAAGATGAGGCTACAGTCTTGGCCCAATTCTCAGCATCTCCAAGTGCAGACTCAACATCTCCATCAACCTTAAAAGACTCACTAACAATCTCAGCACCACATTCTTTTAACCTATCTTCTAATAAATCTACCGCCTTACAGAATTGGTTATAGTTTGAGTCACCACAACCAAAGACAGCAGCCTTCTTGCCAGATAAATCGATATCTTTCATCTTTTCATAGAAATCAATAAAGTCATCTTGAAGTTCGCCGTCTCCCCAGGTAGAAGAACCTAATATGATTAAATCATAGTCTTTCAACTCTTCTACAGTTGCATCTACTACATTCTTCTTTACTACCTCAAGACCTCCCTCTTTCAGTCCCTTTTCTACTGAGTTAGCCACACTTTCGGTATTACCAGTTGTACTTCCAAAAACAACTAATACCTTTGCCATTTTTTCATCCTCCTTAAATTATATACCATAAAGTTATCTCCAGATTAAAATAGCACATATATAATTAATGTGTCAAGAACTTTTTTTCGAGCGAATTGACTCATATTAAATGTTACCGAAATTAAATCTGAAATGTTTCGTTGACT
>CAZQVU010000131.1:0-3382 GCA_964596885.1 uncultured Planctomycetia bacterium | reverse complement strand
TCTTTAAAATCCGTGATTTTAAGGATTACTCCCACTCTATAGTACTTGGAGGTTTTGAGGAGATATCATAGACCACTCTATTTACGCCTTTTACTTCATTTATAATCCTACTGGATATCTTGGCTAATAAGTCATAAGGAAGTTTTGCCCAATCAGCCGTCATAGCATCCTCTGATGTCACAGCCCGTATGGCTATAACGTTTTCGTAGGTGCGTCTATCTCCCATAACTCCTACTGATTTTATGGATAAAAAGACGCAGAATGTCTGCCACAACTTATAATAAAAACCTGCTTTTTTCATCTCATCAGTTAAAATCCAATCCGCTTCACGGAGAATTTCAAGTTTCTTTTTTGTAACCTCTCCAATAATTCTTACCGCAAGACCAGGACCTGGAAAAGGTTGTCTTTTTATTATCTCATCTGGCAGACCTAATTCCTTTCCCAGCAATCTCACCTCATCTTTAAACAAATCCTTCAAGGGCTCGATAAGTTTAAAATTAAGTTTTTTAGGTAGGCCGCCTACATTATGATGCGTTTTAATAGTTGCAGATGGACCTCCAATAGGTGAACGCGATTCAATAACATCTGGATATAGTGTGCCCTGGGCAAGGTACCTTATCCTGCCTACTCTTTGGGCTGCATCTTCAAAGACTTTAATAAAGGTTCTCCCAATAATCTTTCTTTTACTTTCAGGATTCCTAACTCCCTTTAATGCCTTTAAAAATTTATCTTTAGCATCTACCACTTTTAAATTCAACTTATAATGCTTTTTAAACCTATCTTTAACTAATCTTATCTCATCTTTACGAGTGAGCCCATTATCAATAAAAATAGCCATTAAATTCTTACCTATTGCCCTATGTAATAACATAGCCAAAACTGATGAATCCACGCCGCCGCTCAATGCGCACAGAACCCTTTCCTCACCTATCTCTTCTCTTAAATTCTTAATAGTCTCTTCAACAAAAGATTTCATATTCCAGGTGGGTTTACAACCTGCTATATCAATAACAAAATTCTTCAAGATTTTTTTGCCTTTTGAAGTGTGAACTACCTCTGGATGAAACTGCAGGCCGTATAACTTCTTAGGGGTATTGGCTATAGCTGCAATAGGTGAATTTTTAGTTGAGGCAATTACCTTAAATCCTTCAGGTAGTTTTGTAATTCTATCACCATGGGACATCCATATTTTTTCTTTTTGTTTTAATCCTCTAAATAAAGTTTTTCTTGATTTGACTAATAGTTCTGCTCTTCCATATTCTCTTTCTTTTGCAGGCGAAACTTTACCTTTTAAGAACTTAGCTATTAATTGCGCCCCATAGCAGATGCCTAAGATAGGTATGCCTAAATCAAAAATCTTTCTATCGCAAAGAGGACTACCTTTTGCATTTACACTGGCAGGTCCTCCTGAGATAATTATTGCCTTGGGAAGTCTTTCTTTAAGTTCGGCTATAGAGGTATCATATTTAAGTATTTGGGAATATACCTTTAATTCTCTTATGCGCCGGGCAATAAGGTGAGTATATTGGGAACCAAAGTCTAAAATTGCTACCCAATTATTCCTTTCTTTTACCCTTTTAGAGGTCTTTGATTTCTTCATAGAATTTTTACCTCTTTCAGTATAGTATCCATTTTTAACCTGGTGCACCTAAAGGGAGTTTATCTACTCTTTAATATAATAGATGTAAGGATTATAATGCAGAATTCGTATTATGTCAATTTGACTCTTTATAAAGCCTCCCTTGATAGATATCCTCCTCCTTAAGTTTATTATCTAATAAACCTAAAAACCTGTTCTTATCGAGTATCCATTCTGGGGCAATCAATAATTCCTTCGGGCAATCTGCACTCACTCTTTGGATAACTGTATCAGGCCAGAGGTATTTTAAAAATTCAACTAAAAGATTTATATATTCCTCTAATTCAAGTGGTTTATATCTACCTTTATTATAGAGTTCCTCCAATTTTGTGCCTTTTACTATATGGAGAGGATGAATTTTTATACCATCTAATTTCAACCTCGCCATCTCTTTAGCTGTTTCAATAATTTCATTTCGTCCTTCTTCTGGTAGACCAATAATCACATGAGCGCATACCTTTATATTTCTCTTCTTAGTTAAATTATATGCCTTTAAGAAATCCTGATATGTATGATTTCTATTTATAAGTTTTAAGGTCTTATTATGGATGCTCTGCAATCCATACTCTAACCAAACCTCATAATCTTTGGAATAACTTTCAATCAGTTCTAAAATTTCATCATTTACAAAATCAGGACGGGTGCCTATGGCTATAGATACCACATCCTTAAATTTTTTTACTACATTATAGCGTTTCCTTAATATATGTAGTGGTGCATAAGTGTTGGTATAAGCCTGAAAGTAAACGATGAACTTTTCAGCCTTAAAGCGCCTTTTGGCATTTTCTATCCCTTCTTCTATTTGAGTCATAATTGGTTTAGGTTTATCAGTGCGGCTATTGTAGCTGAAGGCATGATTATCGCAGAAGATGCAACCCTTATTACTTAACCTTCCGTCTTTATTGGGACAAGAAAATCCTGCATCAATGCTTACTTTATAGACCCGCCTACCAAATCGCTCTTTTAGATAAGTAGAAAATCTATAATATCTCTGTCGGTTCTCTTCCATTTTGACTTTTGATTTTTTTAAGGTAGACCATTAAAATAGTTATCGCAGCCGGAGTAACGCCAGATATCCTGTTTGCCTGACCTAAATTTAAAGGTCTAATCTCTGAAAGTTTCTCTTTAATCTCGGCTGATAAAGAGGGAATCTTATTATAATCTATATTCTCAGGTATTCTAATCTTCTCAAGATCCTTAAATCTCTTTACCTCGGCAAGTTGTCTTTGAATAAAACCAGCGTATTTTGCCTCAATCTCTACCTCCTGCAAAACATCCTGAGGATAATTTAATTCAACTCTCTCCTTTAGAGTTTGAATTTTAATTTCGGGTCTTTTAAGATATTGGTAAAGACTAATATTCCTCCTATCAACTGAAATCCTATTCTGTTTTAAATAATTCAAGGCATCTTCTATCTCTTTCTTTTTCCTCTGCGTCTTTCTATAAAGTTTCTCTCCTACCAATCCCACTTCATAACCAATCTTTCGAAGACGCAAATCAGTATTATCTTCGCGAATTATAAGTCGGTATTCAACACGAGAAGTAAACATCCTGTAAGGCTCATTGGTGCCTTTGGTGACTAAATCATCAATTAAGACGCCGATATAACTGGTAGTCCTGTCTAAAATCAGAGGAGGTTTCTTTCGTAAATTCAAAACCGCATTAATTCCGGCAATTAGCCCTTGGGCTGCTGCTTCTTCATAAACAGTAGTTCCATTAATCTGTCCTGCTGTATACAGATTT
>CAZQVU010000130.1:0-3402 GCA_964596885.1 uncultured Planctomycetia bacterium | reverse complement strand
TAAATCCATTATCAATCTGTGTGTATCTGTGTTTAAGAAAAACCGGGTAAACTTCGCATAATATACCAAAAATACTTTACTTGACAGCGCTTTGGTCAATGTGGTATATTAAGAATAAAGTTAAAGTTACTGTATAGTTTTATATAAAGGATTCATTCTAAAATCCCATAAGAAAAAGAAGATATAAAGGAGATAATCTATATGAAGGATGGGTTTATTGAAAGAAGGAAATACGCTCGTCTGGAATGTTCTATGCCAGTGCAATACAAAAAAGTAGGGGATTTAGATAGTGACATCAACAAAGCCCTAACCAAAGACATCAGCGAGGGTGGAGTACGAGTAGTTGTGGATGAATACATACCCACTGCTTCAAAACTTACATTGATTATCTCATTTCCTTTTAGGGATAAGAAGATTAAGGCATTGGGTAAGATAGTTTGGACAAGGAGACATTCAGAGATGCCTATATATGATCTGGGTATTGAGTTTATAAGTACTACCAAGTCAGCCAAAAGGGATATTGCTGATTTTGTAAGAAGTAAACTTTCGTAATCTATACAACCTAATTTATGAAAAGAGGCGTTTTTTCATCTTTTATTCTTGCAATAGGTCTTATATATGTTATAGAGATTCCTTGTTATGGATTTTGGGTGTGGACTCCCCAGACAAAAAAATGGATCAATCCCAAGTATGCTGCTAAGGAAACCCCCCAGAAGCAATTTGATTATGCGATGGATTTCTTTGAAAAGGGTAATTACGAAAAGGCAGCAGAAGAGTTCGAAAGATTGATTAGAAGTTATCCCACCTCTTCTTTGGCTCCTGAGGCAGGTTATTATGGAGGCTTATCCTATCAAAGATGTGAATTGTATTATAAGGCTCATCTAATTTATAATAAGATGATAACTCAATACCCTCATTCAAAGAGGATCTCTCAAATAGTTGAAAATGAGTATAGAATAGGCAATATCTTTCTTGAGGGCAAAAGACGCAAAATATTAGGTGTTGAGATATTGCCTGCTTTAAATACAGCCAAAAAGATCTTTGAGGGCATTGTTGAAAATCTTCCTTACAGCGAGTATGGCGATGATTCTCAATATAAACTTGGTCTGGTCTATAAGAAGATGAATAATTATCAAGAAGCAGTTGAGGCCTTTGAGAGAGTTGTCAAGAATTATCCTCAAAGTGCATTAAAAGAGAAGGCTAAATATCAAATCGCCTTCTGTTTACTAAAATCCAGCCTTCCATCAGACTATGACCAGGAAACAACCGATAAAGCCATTGAGAAGTTCGAAGATTTTATTAGCGGGAATCCACCAACAGATCTTGCTGAAGAGGCTAGAGAGGCAATCAAGGAGTTAAAGGATAGAAAGGCAAAACATGAGTTCGATATAGCTAAATATTATGAGGATAATAATAAATATCAGGCGGCTATTATTTATTATGAATCCATAATAAAGAATTACCCTCAGACAGAATGGGCCAAAGTGGCAGAAGAGAGATTAAAAAATATTAAAAAGAAATAAGTCAATGAAAAGTAAAATCTTGATTTTTTTAGTAGTGGTAATTTTATCTGGCTGTGGATATACTACTGGTTCATTAATACCCTCTCATATTAAAACTATTTATGTTGAGACCTTTACCAATAAGACCAGTGAGCCGGGGATTGAAATTGAAGTAACCGATGCTATTAAGGACCGTTTTCTGACAGATGGAGCATTAAAAATAGCCAACAGCAGAGAGGAAGCTGATTCTATTCTAAAAGGCGAGATTATAGATTATAGAAGAGAACCTTTAAGTTACGCCTCTGATAATGAAGTTGCAGAATACAGACTTGTTTTAACTACCAATCTTACATATTACGATTTGGTCAAGGATGAAATAATGTGGGAGGAGAAGAATTTTGAGGCTGACTCTGAATTTTATACCACGATGCAACAGCAAAGATTTGGTAGTACAAATTTAGATGAGGAGGAACTAATAGAAAATGTAGCCAAAGAGTTAGCCAGAGAGATAGTAAACCGTACGGTTGAGGGGTGGTAAGATTAAAGATAATGCATTCTGTATATTTAATTATAGGAGATGATGATTACTTAAGACAGGAGAATATAGATAGGATCAAAAACAAAATCCTAACCCATTTTAACAAACATAAGGATTTAAATTTCAGTACTTTTTTTGCTTTCCAAAATACCGCAAGTGAAGTAATTAATAGCGCGCGTTCGTCGAGTTTTTTTGATAAAAGCAATCTCATTCTGGTTAGAGACTATCATAATTTTTCAAATCATGACAAGGATTTAATTCTTAAATACTGCCAGAATCCTAATAAGAAGACAGTCTTAATCTTAGAAAGTTCGAATAGGAACCTCTTAAGGGATAATTCTATAGAAGGACTGACGAATTATTGCAAATTGATAAGATGTAATCACCCACCCCTTTCAAAGGTATCTGACTATATATCCAGATTCGCTGCCTTAAGAAATAAAAGGATAAGTAAAGAAGCAATAGAATTATTAATTATGAATCTCGGCAATAACCTGAAAAATTTAAATGAAGCGGTGGAGAAGATATCTTTATATGTAGATGAAAGAAATATTAAACGCAGGGATGTTGAGGCTTTAGTAGGTCTAGATGTTGATTATAAGGTCTATAATCTAACTGATGCTCTAGGCCAAAAGAATAAAAATCAAGCCCTGAAGATAATCAAGCAGATAGCCATAAATAAAAAAGCTTCTCTAAAACTCTTAGGAGGCATTATTCGTTATCTGGAGAGAATATACCAAGCCAGGTTATTATTGTCTGAGGGTAAATCACAAAGGATGATTGCTGAAAGCCTCAATATCTATAATTTCTTAGCAGATAAGTTTTTTAAACAGGTAGATAATTTTAGTTTGAAAGATATTAAGAGATGTTTTAGTTATATATTGGATGCAGATTTAGCCTTAAAGACAGAAAAGATAAAACCCTCTATAATCCTTGAATCTTTGATTATTAAGATGTGTGTCTTATGATGTGAACTTGTTTAGTTTTTTAGATAGGCGGGATTTTTTTCTACTGGCTTTATTCTTATGTATTATACCCTTGGATGCAGCCTGGTCTAACCTTTTAATAAGAATTTTAAGGCAATCTTTAGCTTCATCAAACTTGTTTTCATTTAAGAGCGTGTTGAATTTCTTTTCCCGCGTGGCTAATTCAGAACGTACAGATTTATTCCGTTGGTATCTTTTTATACTTTTCTTTAATGATTTAATTGCTGATTTGCGAGTAGGCATTTTTTCCCTCTTGGTTATCTGTCTTAAATTTTACAATACTATAGCAGACAATATCTTTTTTGTCAATATTATATTTTTAAGGAGTTTACCCATTTTTTCAAATAGAATAGAAAAGTCTAATTTCCAGATGAAT
>CAZQVU010000129.1:0-3422 GCA_964596885.1 uncultured Planctomycetia bacterium | reverse complement strand
GGCTCCTTTGAGATTCCTTATATTGCATCTAAGTTAGCCAAAAAGGCTAAAACCCATGCCATTATCTGTCTGGGAGCTATAATAAGAGGCGAGACTCCACATTTTGATTACATATCTTCTGAGGCAGCTAAAGGGATTGCAAGGTTAAGCCTGATGAGTAAAATTCCTCTCACCTTTGGGATTATTACAGCTGATACCTTAGAGCAGGCAATTAATCGGGCTGGTGCAAAGGAGGGTAATAAAGGATATCAGGCGGCACTTTCTGCTATTGAACTTGCAAACTTATCTGATTTAATCTAATAGGTAGGAAGGATGGGGAAGGAAAGTCTTGAGAAGGCGAACTAAAGCAAGAGAATTAGTACTTAAGTTCCTGTATCAGATTGATATTACAAAAGATAAATGGCAGGAGGCAATAATCGATTTCTGGCAGGAAAGAGATGTTGAAGAAGATATTAAACAATTTGCCAACCTCCTTATTGAAGGGACATTTAAGCAACTCGACTATATTGATTCAGTTATTGCAAATAGCGCTGAGAACTGGGAATTTAAACGTATGGCTATTGTGGACCGAAATATAATGAGAATGGCTTGTTTTGAGATGCTTTTTAGACCAGATATACCACCTAAGGTGTCAATAAACGAGGCTATCAATTTAGCCAAAAAATATGGTGATGTTGAATCAGGTAAGTTTGTAAATGGTATATTAGATAGAATAAAAAGGGATATTGTAGATAAATCTAAACTATGAAGAGTAATTCATATATAAGATATATGAAGCAGGCTATTAATCTTGCTAAAAGAGCCAGGGGTTCTACGCATCCTAATCCTATGGTTGGCTGCGTCATAGTTAAGAATAATAAGGTGATAGCCTCAGGTTTCCATAAAAAAGCAGGCGGACCTCATGCAGAGATAATCGCTCTTAAAAAAGCAAAAGATAATGCCAGAGGGGCTACGCTCTTTGTTAATCTGGAACCCTGTTCTACATATCAAAAAACACCTCCGTGTACAGATGAAATAATAAAGAGTGGAATTAAAGAGGTTGTTATTGCCATAAAAGACCCCAATCCAATCAATAACTCAAAGGGCATAAGAAAGTTGAAAAGGCATAATATTAAAGTAACTCTGGGTATTTTAAAGGAGGAAGCAAGAAAACTAAACGAAGATTTTGAGAAATTTATAACAAAGAAAGAACCCTTTGTAACAGTAAAGGTTGCTCAATCCCTTGATGGTAAACTATCTACAAAAAGCGGTGATTCGAAATGGATAACCTCTTATATTGCAAGAAGATACGCACATAAACTTAGGGCATATAATGATGCTGTGTTAGTTGGAGTTAATACAGTTATAAAGGATAATCCACGACTTAACTCAAGGCTTTATAAATCAGCCACCAAACAACCAAAAAGAATAATTGTAGATTCACATCTTAGAGTACCTTATAAGGCAAGGATGATATCTGAGGATTTAAACCAGAATGTTATTATAGCAACGACAAAATATGCATCCCAGAAAAAGGTTGACAATTTAAGGAAAAGAAAGGTTGATATAATTATAACAAAATCAAAAGATAAGTTAGTTGATTTAAAAGATTTATTGAAAAAACTTGCAGAAAAGAGTATAGTAAGTTTATTAGTTGAGGGTGGCTCTAAAATTATAACCTCTTTTTTGAATGAAAGGCTGGTAGATAAGATTGTCGTTTTTATTGCCCCTAAAATAATAGGGGGTAGATATGCAAACACCTTTTATGAAGGAGAGGGTATCGCCAGAATAAAAGATGCTTTACTTTTAAAAGATGTTTCATATAAAAGAATTGGAGAAGATTTGATGGTAGAGGGTTATTTATAATTATGTTTACAGGCATCATAAAACAATTAGGTATCATAAAGGATATTAATCAAAAGGTAAATTCTTTAAAGATTGGAGTTGAGTTGAATTTAAAAGGAGAGGATGTTTCTATAGGAGATAGTTTAAGCATAAACGGTGTTTGCCTGACAGTTGTTAAAATAATTAAGAATGTGGTGTATTTTGAGGTAATAGATGAAACCCTAAAGAAAAGCAACCTCTCTTTTTTAAAGATTGGCGATAGGGTAAATGTTGAATTTTCCCTTAAAGCAAGTGATAGAATAAGCGGCCATTTTGTAACTGGTCATATTGATTGTCTGGGCAAGATAGAGGATAAGATAAAAGAAGGTCAAGCAACTTATTTTAAGATTTCCTTTTCTAAAGAGTTTAAAAGATTGATTTCTCCTAAGGCAAGTGTGGCTGTTAATGGGATAAGTTTAACTATTGTTGAGGCAATGGATGATTATTTTAGTTTTTATGCTATTGGTCACACAATGGAGAATACCAATCTAAAACTTTTAAACATAGGAGACCCTGTGAATATAGAATTTGACATTTTAGCCAAATACATAAATAAATCATCTCATCTAAATAAGGTCTCATCATCTATCACAAAAGAGTATTTAAAGGAGAAAGGTTTTATTTAATCAGTAATCTCTAACTATTATATTATGAAAAGACATCCCTTAAGGCGTAAACTGGATAGGTTAGTAGCCCGATATTTTGTATATTTCAGTCTTTTTATAATAAATACCTTACCGGAGAAGATACTCTATTATTATGCGAAATTTATAGCAAGATGTGCCTTTATCTTCTATAGAAAATATAGGAGACTTGCCCTGAATAATCTAAAACGGGCTTTTAATAACAGAAAATCCGAAGCTGAAATAAACAAAATAGTCAAAGAACTCTTTCATCAAATAGCCTGGGGGGCGACTGAGATAACCTTGGTTTGTAAATTGAACTCCAGAGCCAATAAAAGAATAAAAGAAAACATTACAATTGAAGGAGAGGAATTCTTAAGTAAAGCTGTAAGCAAGGGCAAGGGGGTTATATGTGTAAGTGCCCATTTTGGAAATTTTTCTCTTATATCGCATCGTCTGCAATTGGCTGGCTTCTCTACTAATATGGTGGTAAGAGATGCCAATGACCCTGTAGTGGCGAAGATTTGGGATAATATATTGGAAAATATAGGCATAAACTTCATTCCAGCAAGACCCACCTATAAGGCAGTATCTAATTCTTTAAAGTGGCTCAGAGAGGGTAATGTCCTGATTCTTTTTGCTGATCAGAATAAAACCACAGGTATTTATGTTGATTTTTTTAATAGGCCTGCCGGAACAGTAGAAGGTCCAGCATTATTGTCTATGAGAACAGGTGCTCCTATATTGTGTGCATTTATTATAAGATTGTCGAAAGATAAACATAAGATTGTTATAACGCCACCATTAGAGATTGAACAAACTGGCGATGAAACTAAAGATATATACAATATAACTTCAGCCTACACAAAGGTAATAGAGGACTTTGTAAGACAATATCCTGATCACTGGTGGTGGGTGCATGACAGATGGAAAGGT
>CAZQVU010000128.1:0-3433 GCA_964596885.1 uncultured Planctomycetia bacterium | reverse complement strand
ATTAGAATTTAGGATTTAATGGATATGGATTTAGATACCTTAAGACATTCAACAGCACATATTTTGGCTCAGGCTGTAAAAAGGTTATATAAAGGTGCAAAGTTAGGTATAGGTCCTCCAATTAAGGATGGCTTCTATTATGATTTTGATTTAAAGGAGTCCTTAAAAGAAGAAGACCTCCCGGCTATTGAAAAAGAGATGTATAAGATTATAGAAGAGGACCTGAAGTTTGAGAAAGAGGTTTTGTTAAAGGAAGAGGCTATTAGATTGTTTAAAGAGATAGGTGAGCCATATAAACTAGAACTTATCAAGGATTTAAAAGATGAGGAGATATCAATCTATAAAGATGGAGAATTTGTTGATCTGTGCAAAGGACCTCATATAGAATCAACAGGTAAAATAAAACATTTTAAGTTGTTAAATATTGCTGGTGCTTACTGGAGAGGCAATGAGAATAATCCTCAACTTACAAGGATATACGGAACTGCATTTAATACAAAAGAAGAACTTAATGAATATTTAGAAAGGTTAAAACAAGCCAGGGAAAGGGATCATCGAAAAGGTGAATCTTTAGGTTATTTTAGTATGCATCAGGAGATTGGTCCGGGTCTAATTATCTATCATCCCAAAGGAGCAATTTTAAGAACGATAATAGAGGATTATTTAAAGAAAGAGCATATTAAGAGGGGTTATCAGTTAATTTATGGACCCCACATAATGAAATCTGATATTTGGCAGAGGTCTGGTCATTACGATTTTTACAAAGACAAGATGTATTTCTTCAAAATAGATAATCAAGAATATGCAGTTAAGCCTATGAACTGCCCAGGGCATATTTTGGTTTATGCCTCAGAGATTAGAAGTTATAACGATTTACCCCTTAGATTTTTTGAATTAGGTACAGTTTATCGCTATGAAAAGAGTGGAGTCCTTCATGGTCTGTTAAGAGTAAGGGGTTTTACTCAGGATGATGCACATATATTTTGTATGAAGGAGCAGTTGTTGGATGAGATAACTGGCATAATAGACTTTGTTAAGTCTGCTATGAATGATTTTGGGTTTACAGAATATGAATACACATTAAGTACCAGGCCTTCTAAGTTCATAGGGGATATAAAAGATTGGGAAGATGCTGAAGGCATACTTAAAAAGGCTTTAAAGAAGCAAACCCGAGGTTTTAATATTGGTGAAGGAGAAGGCGCCTTCTATGGTCCAAAGATTGATATCAAGATTAAGGACGCTATAGGAAGACCCTGGCAGTGTGCAACTATACAGTGTGATTTTGCTTTACCTGAGAGGTTTAATTTAAATTTTGTAGGAAGTGATGGAAAGAAACATCGTCCGGTAATGCTTCATAGGGTAATCTTAGGGAGCCTTGAGCGTTTTATGGGGGTGTTGCTTGAACATTACAATTTTGCTTTACCTGTTTGGTTATCGCCAGTTCAAGTTGAGATATTACCTATTACTTCTAGAGTTCATAACTACGCCTTAAAGATAAAAGAGAAACTGGAACAAAATATTAGAGCAGAGATTGATCTGAGTAATGAGACATTAAGTTATAAAATAAGAAAGACTCAGAGAGAGAAGATTCCCTATATGTGCATAATCGGAGATAAAGAAAGAGAAGAGAATAAAGTTGCTATAAGAAAAAGAGATAGCCAAAAGACTGAGTTGAAAGATATTGAAGATTTTAAAAAAGAGATTGTTGAAGATATAGAAATGAGGAGGTGAATGAGGACACAATTTATGGAACAAGGTGAACATAAATTGTCTGTCCGAATTCACCCAGCACCTATTTTTAAGACATTAAGGTTAGTTACACCAGTAGATTAAATTTTATGAAGTTCAAGTTTCAGGTAAAGCACTTATTTGAAAAATAGGTGCTGGGTTAAATTCGCACAGATAATTTACGAAAATCAAAGATTTCCGTAAATTATGTGCTCATTTAAGGAGGTGAAGAGGTTATTTTTAAGGAGATAAGGGTTAATGAAAGAATAAGAGCCTCTAAGGTGAGGGTTATTGATAATGAAGGCAGACAGATTGGTATATTAGAGACGAAAGACGCCCTAAAGAGAGCAGAGGAAGAAGGACTTGATTTAGTTGAGGTTGCTCCAACGGCTGAGCCTCCTGTATGTAGAATAATGGATTATTCAAAATATAAATATGAACAATCTAAGAGAGCCAAGGAAGCACAGAAGAAACAGAAGGTTATTGAGGTAAAGGAGATTAAATTAAAACCCAAAATAGAAGAACATGATTATCAGGTTAAATTATCCCATATTATAAAATTCTTAAAAAAAGGAGATAGGGTTAAGGTTAGTTTGAGATTTAGAGGAAGAGAAGTAACTCATCCAGATATTGGAAAGCATTTACTTGAGAGGATTATCAACGATTGCAAGGAATACGGCCGACTAGCCAAGGAGCCAACATTATTTGACAAAACGATGGTTATGTTTTTAGAACCTCGGTAAATCTGTAAAAAGGAGATAGGATTACTATGCCGAAATTAAAGACAAGTAAAGGTGTAGCTAAAAGATTTAAAGTGACTAAAAAGGGTAAGGTCAAAAGATATCATGCCGCAACCAGCCACATATTAACCAAAAAAAGAAGAAAAAGGAAAAGAAATTTAAGACATCCAGCCTTAGTAGATAAAGTAGATAAGAAAAGAGTTAAGAAACTTTTACCTTATTCTTAGTTATTGAGATTGTGTAAGGAGGAGATAGCAATATGCCCAGAGTAAAACATTCACCCGCGTCGAGAAAGAGAAGAAAAAAAGTTTTGAAATTAGCTAAAGGTGCAAGAGGAGGAAGAAGTAAGCTTTATCGAACCGCAAAAGAGACAGTGCAAAGAGCACTAAGTTATGCCTATCGAGACCGTAAGGTCAAAAAGAGAGATTATCGAAATCTATGGATTAACCGAATTAATGCAGCCTGCAGAAGGCATAATATGTCATATTCTAAATTTATAAAGGGACTTAAGGAGAATAAAATTGAACTTAACCGAAAGATGCTAGCAGAAATTGCCGCAACTGACGATAACAATTTTTCTAAATTGGTAAAATTAGTAAAGGGTGAATGAAGACGAGACTTACGGAACGAAGTGAACGTAAGTCTCAGTCTGAATTCACCCAGCACCTATTTTTTACAATGTATTGGGTGTATATTTTAAAGAATAAAAATAATGGAAAGTTATATTACGGCTATACTAATAATTTAAAGAGGCGCCTTAAACAACATAGTGTAAGCAAGAAGTGGAAATGTATCGGCTGTGAAGGATATGCCTCAGAGCAGGATGCAAGAGAAAGAGAGCAAAAATTAAAACATTATGGACAAGCAAGAACTTATCTTAAAAAGAGACTTGCAAATTCATTAAAAATTTAAAAATAGGTGCTGGGTTAAATTCGCACAGATAATTTACGAAAATCAAAGATTTC
>CAZQVU010000127.1:0-3452 GCA_964596885.1 uncultured Planctomycetia bacterium | reverse complement strand
AATCTTTTTTTTCGTGCTTCTTTTAATAATGGAGGCAAGGGAGGATTATATATTAAATCACAAACTAAAAGATGGCTGTCTAAAAAATCAATATCTATTACTGAAGGGTCATCTGGTCTTAAACCCAGACCGGTGGCATTAACAAAGATATCGGAATTACTTATAGCATCTTTTATCTTAATCTTATCAGTATATAAAATAGATTGAATATTGCAGGCAGGATAATGTCTGCTTAAATCTTCCTTTAATCTTTTAGCCTTATAATCTTTAATATCCACCAGCGTTATACCACGGGCTCTATTTTTGCACAAACCAAAACTTACAGCCCGACCCGCTCCTCCTGCTCCCATAATAAAGATATTTTTACCTTTTGGGTTTATATCTTTATCCTTCTTTAATGAATCTATAAATCCATCGGAATCTGTATTATAACCAATAAGTTTACCATCTCTGTTTAAGACAGTATTAACTGCGCCTATCTTCTGGGCATATTTATCTATCTTATCTAAAAACTTCATACACTTTTCCTTATAAGGTATAGTAATATTTAAACCTCTTATATCTAAAGCCCTTACTCCGATAAAGGCTCTCTTAAGGTCTCTGGCTAATACCCTAAAAGGAACATAAACTGCATCTATACCTAAGGCTTTAAAAGCAGCATTATGCATACAGAATGAGGCTGAATGACCAACTGGATCCCCAATTAAAGCAAATACCTCTTTCTTTTTAATATCAGACATCGTGACCTCAGTAATTAATAAATTAGCGGATTATAATACAAATATCAACTTAACCCGCTCCATTAAATAATTCAGAAATCTTACCTTAATCCTCTTCCAAGAAGGAGTATCTATTTCTTTCTCGTTTTAAATATCAACTTGTTTATAGCATTGATATAAGCTAAAGCACTCGCTTCTACAATATCTGTGCTTGAGCCTCTCCCGCTTATCTCTCTATTTTTAAACTTAACCTTAATCTTAACCTCACCCATAGCATCTTTACCTTTAGTTAGAGCCTCAATAGAATAATCTAATAACTGCCCTTTAATCTTGACTATCTTATCAATGGCTCTATAACAGGCATCTACCGGACCATCACCAGAAGCGCTGGTTTCATAAATCTTTCCTCTTGATTCTAACTTTACCGTAGTAGTAGGCATAATATTTGTACCACTTAACACCTGAATAGATTTGAAGACCCAGACCTCAGGCACCTGAAACATCTGACCTTCAATAATCGCCTCAAGATCTTCATCATATACTTCCTTCTTCTTCTCTGATAACTGCTTAAATAGTCCAAAAGCCTTTTCTATATCTATTCGACTTAAGTTATATCCCAGTTTCTTAAGGCGCTCTTTAAAGGCATGCCTTCCCGAATGTCTTCCCAAAACAAGCCCATATTCAGTAAAACCGACATCTTCAGGCTTCATAATCTCATATGTTGTCTTTTCTTTTAACAATCCATCCTGATGGATTCCCGATTCATGCCGGAAAGCATTTTTACCTACTATAGCCTTATTAGGTTGAACTTTAATGCCCATCAGATGACTTACCAGGCGGGAGGTCTTATATAATTCTTTTGTCTTGATTGAAGTATGTGCCTTGTAATAATCGCTTCTTGTCTCAATAGCCATAACAATCTCCTCTAAAGGAGCGCTACCAGCCCTTTCTCCAATACCATTTATTGTGCATTCTACCTGATCGGCTCCATTTTCAACTGCGGCTAATGAATTGGCTGTAGCCATACCCAGATCATCATGACAGTGAGCACTAATCTTAGCCTTCTTGATATTGGGAACATTCTCTTTAAGATACCTTATCAATTCTCCAAAATCTTTAGGCGTGGCGTATCCAACAGTATCAGGTATATTAACCGTCGTAGCACCTGCATCAATAACTGCCTCTACAATCTTAGCCAAAAATCTTCTATCTGTCCGTGAGGCATCTTCAGGTGAAAATTCAACATCTTTAACCTTTCTCCTGGCATATCTAACTGCTTCAATAGCCAACTTAAGTATTTCACTCTTTGCTTTCTTCAGTTTGTATCTCATATGTATGTTGGAAGTGGCTAAAAAAACATGAATCCGAGGTCTTTTGGCTTTCTTTATAGATTCATAAGCCACATCTATATCTTCCTCTTTGGCTCTGGCTAAAGCACAAATAAGGGGCTTTTTAACCTCCTCAGCAATTAATCTTACTGCCTTAAAATCACTTTCAGAAGAAATAGGAAAACCTGCTTCAATTACATCCACATTAAGCCTTTGAAGTTGACGAGCAACCTCAAGTTTCTCCCTTATACCCAGAGAAGCCCCCGGGGCTTGCTCTCCATCTCTTAAAGTTGTATCAAAGATTATTATCTTTCTCATATTAGTTTTCAACTTTTATTTATCCCTTCTTTATCCAACTCATCATACTGCGCAACTTCTCACCAACTATCTCAATTAGATGAGAGTTATCCCTTTTACTTAAGGCGTTAAATACTGGACGATTAGCCTGATTCTCACCTATCCATTCTCTGGCAAACTTAGCCGATTGAATCTCAGCCAAAATCTGTTTCATAGTCTCTCTTACATGTTTATCTATTACCCTTGGTCCTCGGGTTAAATCGCCGTATTCAGCCGTATCTGAGATATTCTTTCTCATTCCCTGAATACCATATCTATAGATTAAATCTGTTATAAGTTTTAACTCATGTAGACATTCAAAGTAGGCTATCTCTGGTTGATATCCTGCTTCAACTAAAGTATCGAATCCAGCCTTAATCAACTCAGTTACTCCTCCACAAAGCACCGCCTGCTCTCCAAAAAGGTCTGTCTCTGTCTCTTCTTTAAAGGTTGTCTCAATTACACCTGCTTTTGTACTACCAATGCCTTTGGCATAGGCTAAGGCTAAATCTAAGGCTTTACCTGTATACTCCTGATAAACTGCCACCAGAGATGGAGTACCCATCTTCTTCTCATACATCTCTCTCACCAAACTACCTGGACCTTTAGGGGCTACCATAAAGACATCAACATCCTTTGGAGGCACAATCTGATTAAAATGTATGTTAAATCCATGTGAAAAAGCCAAGGCTTTCCCTCCTTTTAAATTCGGTTCAACATCATCTCCATAAACCTTTGCTTGCACATCATCCTGAGTTAAAATCTGGATTATGTCACCTTTCTCTGCTGCCTCCTTTGCCGAAAGTGGCTTGAAGCCATCATCTTGAGCCTGTTGCCAGTTGGAACTTCCCTCTAAATCACTTACTATTACTTTTAAACCACTATCTCTCAAGTTTAAACTCTGAGCCCTTCCCTGAGAACCATAACCGATAATAGCAATGGTTTTATCCTTCAAAATTTCTAAATTCGCATCCTTATCATAATAAATCTTTGCCATCTCTCCCTCCTTAAATAAGCACATAATTTACGGAAATCTTTGATTTTCGTAAATTATCTGTGCGAATTTAAC
>CAZQVU010000126.1:0-3455 GCA_964596885.1 uncultured Planctomycetia bacterium | reverse complement strand
TACTCTATGCCCTATGCTAAATTGGTGGAGGCGCGGGGAATCGAACCCCGGTCCTTACATAAAGAAATAAGAGTATCTACATGCATAGCCTGTTTTTTAAATCTCACTCCTCTGACTCCAACAGGCAGGATCCAAAAGAGCCAGCTCTTATTAGTTTCACTAAATGCCTGAAAGAGCACAAGCATTTAGCCAGCCTGCATTAACCGAATTCAATTAATTCCGCAGGCAAGAATTAATTGAACCTCGCTGTACCTTTTTAGGCAGCGAGTGTGTTAGCAACTGGCATTTCCGCAGTTACTTTTGTCTCAGGTGTTTTACGAGGCCTCCTGAGAACCTCGACATGCAACCCTTATCTCTTTATCTAAGTCGAAACCAGATCGCCCCCATTTATTAACGGTTTTTATATCTTAAGACTCTCTTGACCTCAGTTTCGTGGGTCTTGCGTTTTATCTTTTCTCTTTTATCGTATCTCCTTTTACCTTTACAAAGAGCCAATTCAACCTTTGCATAACCTTTCTTAAAATATAAACTAAGAGGTATTAAAGTAAAACCCCTTTGAGATATCTGGCCTATAAGTCTCCTTATCTGGGTTTTATGTAATAATAACTTTCTCTTCCTCTTTGGCTCAGGAGCAAAGCTCGAAGTCGCCTTATATGGACTGATATGTAAGTTATAAAGAAAGACCTCTGCCTCTTCTATTCTTGCAAAACTACCCTTCAAATTAACCCGATGGTCCCTCAATGATTTAACCTCTGAGCCCTTGAGTTCTATACCGGCCTCATAGGTCTCTATTATCTGGTAATCGCGGCCTGCAGAGGAATTACTTGCTATTATATCTTTTGCCATCCTGTAAATAATATATCATAATCCATCTAAATTGACAAGTGGGTTATTTTTTAGTATACTTAAGATATTAGCAAGTATTGCCGAAGTGGCGGAATTGGCAGACGCGCTACGTTCAGGGCGTAGTGAGGGTAACCTCGTGAGAGTTCGAATCTCTCCTTCGGCACCAGAAATTGAAGGTTGTGGTAGATATCACAGCTAGAAAAACTTCCTAAAAACTATAAGTGTTTCTTATAGCAATCGGTATTAATTATAACCTATATATAATGTGGAGTTATTCTTTTTTACCTTTTCCTCTGTCCTATCTTAACATTGATACTCTTAATTTTACTTGAAATATCAAGTGCTTTTTTATTAAGACTCCATTTACTCTTTGGAGTCCTGGCTAAAGT
This sequence comes from uncultured Planctomycetia bacterium, assembly GCA_964596885.1. Taxonomy (GTDB): domain Bacteria; phylum Omnitrophota; class Gorgyraeia; order JAGLLT01; family CAZKQD01; genus CAZQVU01. The sequence goes on along the minus strand of CAZQVU010000126.1, from coordinate 2,220 downwards.
TCTACCAAGTTCATAATACAGTTTTTCCCTCTGCAAAACCAGGGCGGCTATCTCCAACTGCTTTTTTCCTTTTTCAGACTTATCTTTGATGTAACGTTCGCCTTCTTTAGCCAGATGTTCAGCGTTTTTTATAAACTCCTTCATCTCCTTTTTGCTAATCTTCCATAACCTCTCAATCCTCTTTCTAACTTCCTCTGCCTTCATTTGCATTCACCCCCTTCGTTCAATGGGATAGGTCGTCACAAAAGTGTCGTCTTTGATTACACCGATTAAAATTTTAGACTGGAACAAGTTTTGTGACAGCCTATTCAATGAAACATTTAATTACCCTGTTCCTTGCAAGGAGAGGCGGGATTTATTCCTCTTCTAAAGATGATCGATAAGAACGCTCCTTTTTCTTCTGGCTTCTCTTTGCTTTATGCTCCAATATCTTTTCCTTTGCCCTTCTGGAACGTTTGCGCTTCTGCCTTCTTATCCTCTCTATCCGCTTTCTCTCCTCTGATAATCTTCCTAATTTAATTGCTTCAATCTTATTAACAAGAATCCTCCGGGCCAGAAATCTATTTAAGGCTTGAGAACGCTCACGCTGACATTTTACTTCAATATCAGTTGGTATATGTTTTAAATAAACACAGGTAGATGTTTTATTAACATTTTGGCCTCCCTTTCCACCTGAACGGACAAACTTCTCTTTCAGGTCTTTTTCGTAAATACCCAGGGAGCGCATCTTCTTTTTCAAAGCCTCTTGTTTAGTTTCGCTTACACCAAATCTCATAAATTTAATGGCTTCTATCTAACACCTGTTTAAAAACATCGAAGAACTGTAACATCGTATTTGAGAATGAGTATTCTTTTCGCAAAATTCTGCTTATAGGACCATCGATAATAATCCTCTCTTTTCTTATCTCTTCTATCTTTTTCATTATCTGGTCAATATCCTTAAAATCAACAATAAAATCATCTAAGCCTAATCTACTAAAAACTTCTTTAATACCTAAGGTGTTATTAATCAAAGCAGGGGTGCCGGTAGCAATAGCCTCTAAGGGTACATAGCCATAGGTCTCATAACGAGAAGGACTAATTATCAAATCTTTACTTTGATAGAATCTGGCTAATCTATTAGTCGGCATAACAGGTGTTATCTTTATGCCCGCTTTTATAAATCTCCTGATAGTCCTGGATATTTTTGATGCTGTTTTAGAATGAGGATTAGTGTAATTAGAAACCATCTCAATCTCACTATGATTGTTTGGGCGCATCTTATTGGCTAAGGTTAAGCAGAATTCAGGATTTTTAACACCGTAATGTCTGCCAACATAGCCTATCTTAAATTTACCATTTTTAGAGTTTTTCTTCTTCTCTCTGAAAAACTCCTGGGGAAGCCCATTGTGGATTACCCAAGAACGGTTTAATTTTACATTATGGAGCCCTTCAACAGTATCTTTACTCTGATGTGATGGAAAGATATAATAATAATCCGGATTGACAAAATTTTTACCCATACGCAACCAGATTCTTTTAGTCTCCTCCATTTCTATGATGCCAGCGTAGCGGATGATAAACGGCTTTTTTGCCTTCAAGGCGGCATTCAATAAAAACCAGGGGAAATAAAATGTTCCTATAATAAGAATTATATCAGGATTTTCTTTCTTAATTATCTCCTTCATCTTATTAATAACAGATCTATAATGACGCTTGAACTCATTTAAAGATGTAAAGCTATGTATGCCTTTCGGCGTAGGCATAGAGTAGATAGAAGTATTGCGGTAGCGCCTTTTATACTCCTTTTCTGACTGCCTATCCTCATAGATAATCACTAACTCATCGTCGGTATAGTTAGACAGAATCTGTTTGCGCATCTGCATAGTAGTCCGCGAGATACCACCTATGCCACTATGTGAATTAACTAAAATTTTCATTCTTCTATCTTTAATTTTTATAGTTTCTTTTTATAAATAAAAACGGTCTCTCTTATAACACAACATAGATAATCTGTCAACCTATAAATTGAAGCGGAATTTTCTCCGTTTCTTTCAAAGAAAGATACACACAGATTGATAATGGATTAACACAGATGTTTTTCTGAGGGTAATATCTGTGTGAATCTGTAAAAAATCTGTGTGAATCTCCATTATATTGATTACTTTCAAACTTCATACGGTTTTTCTTAAAGAAAGATACACACAGATTAATGATGGATTAACACAGATGTTTTTCTGA
>CAZQVU010000125.1:0-3457 GCA_964596885.1 uncultured Planctomycetia bacterium | reverse complement strand
TCTGAGAGAAACCCTAGCAGATGATCGACAAATACCATTATTGTAGTGCCCCAGAATATCAAGCTCAGAAAGCCTAATTTGTACTTGTCATCATCCATTGCGTACCATATGGCAGTTGTAATTGTTGCTGCTAGAGATAACTATTACCAGCCACACTTTTCTCACACCTTCACTCCATCAAACCTTTGAAATTTTTCTCTTTTTCGTTGCCATTTTCTCTGGCGGTATTGTGGCTAGTGTAATCAAAACGATCTTTTATTTTTCGTGTTACTATATCTAGAATAAAACGATTTTTTATAAAAGTTTAAACTACATATAAGACTATCTTCTTCGGATTTTGATTTCTCATTTTCAACCCCGTCGTCTCTTTGGAGAAACGAGTATTGAAAAAGCAAAAACTAAAGCTGAGACAATAACTATAGAAGATCCAATTGGGAAATCAGTAAGCAGTGAAAACCAGAAACCAAGGAGACAACTAAGAACACCTATAATTGGTGCGAAAACAATGATTTTTTTAAAATCGTAGAAAAATTGATAGACGGAAGAGGCAGGGTTTACAATCAATGCGAAAACAAGTAAACCACCAACTAGTTTCAGAGATAAAGAAACGCCTATACCAGTTAAAAACAATATAATGAAATAAAATATTCTCGTGTTGATACCAGATGCCTCAGCTAACTTTTTATTAAACAGTATGGACAATATCTCCTTGTAGAAAACTGTGACAAATATAATTATGACTGTTGACAGAAAAACCAAGAAAAGCAAGTCATTGTGTGTAACAGAAAATATACTACCCCATAATATCCTGAGAGCTACACCAGTTGCAGCCTGACCAGGTATAAGGTTAAGAAAAATAAATGCCAGCGCAATCATGATGGAAAACATCACACCAATGATTACATTCACATTCAGCTTAGCTTTTTCGGAGATTGGCCCTAGTAGAAATGCAGTGAAAATCGAAAAAGCTATTGCACCTAGAAGTGGATCAATACCTATGAGCAAACCAAATGCTGCTCCAGCAAATGCAGCATGAGACATGCAGTATCCAATGGATGAGAGATTCATCTGGACGACAAAGACACCTATTGTTGAACAGACAAAACCTGCTAGAGAAGCGCCTATAATTGATGTTATTAATAACTTAAATGGCAGCTCTATCATTGGTTTCCACTCTTGTTAAATACTATTTCAATTAAATCTGAAACATCTACATTGTCACTTTTGGCATCTAATATTATCCTACCTTTATCCATAACAAGGATCCTAGAGCAGTTCACAGGGATCATATTGAGATCATGGGATACCATGACAATTGTGACATTGTTTTTCTCATTTAACTCTGATAAAATGTCCTCAACATTTCTGCGTGAGTAGATATCCAAATTGGAGAAAGGTTCATCTAGGAGGAGAAGCTCAGGTTCCTGTGCAAGCGCCCTTGCCAACAATATCTTCTGGAACTCTCCACCAGAGAGTTTACCCACAGGTCGTCTCTCAAATTCTTTGACACCCAGGAGATCCATCATTGATCTAACAATCTGCCAGTCGGTTTCTCCAGGAAAACGAAATAAACCCAGTTTACCTGCTCTACCAGTCATGACGATATCTCTGCATAGAAAAGGAGCTAGTGGATCAATTTCAAAGTTTTGTATGACATATCCAGTTTTTTTCCTTATATATTCTTTATTTCTCTTTATCTCTTTGTTAAACACATATCCCTCACCAGACGTGTAGGGCAATATACCATTGATTGTTTCTAGCAACGTGGTTTTACCCGCACCATTGGGACCAATAACAGTCACAAATTCGCCTCTCTTAACAGAAAAATTGATATTATAGATTGCAGGAATTTTTTCACCTTCATATATTGTATCAATATTTTTCAACTCTATAATGTTCATTTAATTTTTCCTTCACCAAGTTCTATATTTTTTATTTCTTCTTGTAAAGGACAGCTAAAATAACAGATATTAGAGCAAGTATCGCTGCAGCAACTATAGACAAATTTCTCTGAAACTCAACTGCTGATATCTGTGATAGCAGATTACTTATCTCACCCTTTTTGTATTCAAAGGAGGATATACCACTTATCAACTGATTTGTGTTATATTTGATCATATCAATATATGTATCCGTCCCAGGAATCGCGCCAGGGAAATTTGTAAGAATTATGTGTGAGATACCAGATTCTGATGCTATGTTGGCTCCAAAATCTGTACCGCTCTGTAGATTATCAATAATAGCACAAACGTCCTTGCTTTTGGCAACATTTGAGATGTTTAGCATATCCTGTGTTGAGAGCCTTTCTGGTGGAGCATATGAGATAGTTACATTAAATCCCAGCCATTCAACAAAACTCTTCTGCCATTGCATACAGATAACATTTTTTCCAATGTATCCGCTAGTGTTTACCAGGGTTTTAAGTTGCTCAGCAGTTTTGTTGATAGCCTCGATGTATTCCTCTGTATTTTGTTGAATTGTATTATTTAACTCTGGTAAAATAGAAGTTAGCTCTGAAGAAATTTTTTCTACATATTTTATTGCACCATTTGGAATATTCCATGGACCTAGATCTGAACATATAATCTCGCTATAAGCAATGTTTCCAGAGCTGTTCAGCAAACCAGCTAACCATGGTTCCCAGCCAAGTGATATCACTATATCAGCAGATGCAATAAGAGAAATATCGCTAGGTCTTACATCAAAATGAGCGGGACACACTCCTGGTGGCATAATATATTCAACCGTTACATTATCAACATTCTTTAGCACATTTACAGTAAAATCCGCTAGTATCGAGTTTGTACACACAATCTCAATATTTCCAGAAAACACCTCATTATCAGATGTAGCTACGGTAGATGGCGACAAAAGTATCAATATCGCTACCAAAATTAACAATATTTTTTTATCCATGTCTTTTCTAAAACCTCCCTTTTTGTAGCACTTAATAAAATTTCGTGTTACTGAAACAGGTATTTGTTTAAAAATTTTTTGTGGATAAACTTTTTAAAATTATAGTACAATTGCATAGTGGTTTTGCTTTATATGGAAAAGGTTGTAAGATTTGGTGTATCAATTGATCCAGACCTACTGAAAAGATTTGATAAGATTATTGCGCGTAAGGGATATTCAAACCGCTCAGAAGCAATCAGAGATCTTATAAGAGAAAACCTTGTGGAAGAAGAATGGAAAAACAAGGAAAGCGATGTTGCTGGAACAATAACAATTATATTTGATCACAATGTAGGAAACATACCAAATAAATTATTAGATATTCAACATAAATATCATAAAAATGTAGTCTCTACAACACATGTTCATATAGACGAAGAAAGCTGCCTAGAAGTCCTGGTCGTGGAGGGAAAACCATCTGAAATAATAAGACTAGCAGATAAATTAAAATCTATGAAAGGTGTGAAACAAGGAAAACTAGTGATGTCAAGCAAAAAGATAT
>CAZQVU010000124.1:0-3463 GCA_964596885.1 uncultured Planctomycetia bacterium | reverse complement strand
GGATAGATATGTTAGAGGATAGAAATAAAACTTCTCATATATATGACGAAAAAGAAGCCCAGAGGATATATGAGAAGATTAAGGATAACCACCTCAGGCTTTTAGAGAATCTCAAACAAAAGACCCAGAGTTTACTCAAAGACCTTTAAAACTACAGGATGCAAGATGCAAGACACAGGATGCAGGAATTTTAAGGATAAACACAGATATATAGAGAGATAAACACAGATGCAAGATACAAGATGCGGGATACGAAGAGCACCAGAGCACTAGAGCACTAGGGCACCAGGATACAAGATGCAGGATGCAGGATACAAGATGCAGGAGTTAAGGATTAACACAGATATGTTATAGATAAACACAGATACAGGAGGCAGGATATCTTGAGTCTTGTGTCCTGAATCTTGAGTCTTGTGTCCTGAATCCTGTGTGCCGTACTCATACACCTTTTTCTACGAAAGTATTTGAGAATGATAATTGGATACCTTTTGTTTATGAGATTCTCAAGAATGGCATAGATGTTTCGGATATGGTGAGGAAATGAAACTAAAGATTAATAAATTCTTCTATACTAAGGCCGGCTTCTTTGATGATGGCTCGCAATGTACCTTTAGGAACATCTCTTCCGGGGTGATTGGGAACAACAGTATATCTCTGGGTTTCAGGGTGATACCAGATTTCGTGACTTCCCTTGGCATGTTTGTCAAACATAAAACCTGCTTTGCGGAGTTTGCGAATGACATCAATTGGCTTCAGGGAAGGAAGTTTACTCATCTTTCTACAGGAACGGGAATTTTTGTGTTTAAACGGATAAGTTTCTTTTTCTCTAACCTAAGTAATTTCGGGAGAGGTTTTTTATGTTCAATAGAGGATTCTATGATTTTTCGCGCCACATCTTCGGCTATCTCCAGTGTTTCAGCAATAGTTCTACCCTGGGCAATAAGTCCTTGTAATGTAGAACTTGTGGCTAAATATCCTCCTTCTTTTAGAGCTTCAATTGATACAGGAACTAAAAATTCTGACATTTATATCACCTCCGGAATAAAGGATAACATAGTTGAGGGGGGAAGTCAAGGAGATAATAGAAGCAACAAGGTACAAGAAGAATACAAGTGTACTCAGGATTATGCAAAGGAGACGAGGAACGATACAAGATACAAGATGCAAGATGCAAGATACAAGACAGGGATTAACACAGATATATACAAGATAAACACAGATATATACAGGGATGAACGCAGATATGTACAGATAAACGCAGATACAAGAGGGAGGAGGCAAAGGAGAGCACCAGAGCACCAGTGCACCAGGGCACCAGGGCACCAGAGAGGCAAAATGCAAAATGCAGGATGCAAGATACATTAAGGATAAACACAGATATATAGTGGGATTAACACAGATATATACAAGATAAACACAGATATATACAGGGATGAACACAGATATGTACAGATAAACGCAGATACAGGAGGGAGGAGGCAAAGGAGAGCACCAGAGCACCAGTGCACCAGGATGCAAGATGCAAGTTAAAATCCTGTGTCTTGTGTCCTGAATCCTGTGTCCTGAACCGAAGGATGTAATTATGAAAGAGAAGAAACAATTAGGGCAATTATTGCTTAAATCAGGTCTGATACAAAGAGACCAGTTAGAAAAGGCATTGGATGAATTGAAGAATACCGGCCAACGTTTAGGAAGTGCTTTAATAAAATTAGGTTTTGCTGATGAAGAAGAGGTGCTTAAGGTATTGGCTAAGCAACTTGATATATCTTATCTTAAACTTTCTGATATAGAGATAGAACGGCAGATTGTAGGTATGGTGCCTGTTAAGTTCGCCACCCGCTATAAGATTATGCCAGTTAAAATAAGCGGTAACACCCTGACCGTGGCTATGGCTGACCCCCTGGATATTCATACCATAGATGACCTCAGGCTTTTATCAGGATGCAAGATAGAAGCCGTCATTAGCAGCGAAAAGGAGATTACTAAAGCAATAAGAAAGTATTATGGCATCGGCGCCGAGACAATGGAGAAGATGGTTCAGGAGAGTCAGGATGAGGAAGAGAAGATTGACTTGGAGAGATTAGCCGGCAAAGAAGAAAAGGATATAGAAGAACTGGCTGAAGATGCCTCAATAATTAAATTTGTAAATCAGGTCATCTTAGAAGGCTACTGGCAGAGGGCTACTGATATTCACTTTGAGCCATTTGAGGATGAACTGAGGATAAGGTATCGTATCGACGGTGTTCTTCACGAAGCCACGACGCCTGCCACTATTAAACGTTTCCAATCAGCCATTATCTCCCGCATAAAGATTATGGCTGATTTAGATATAGCTGAGAGGCGATTACCCCAGGATGGCCGCATCAAGTTGAATTTAGCCAATGAAGAGATAGACTTAAGAGTAGCCACCATTCCTACCCTTTTTGGCGAAAGTGTGGATTTAAGGATATTACCTAAAAGTAGAATAATGTTTGGTCTTGAGGAACTTGGTCTGCAATCTGATAATCTAAAGCAACTTATTTCTCTCATAGAAAGACCTCATGGTATCATTTTAGTAACTGGACCTACTGGCAGTGGCAAGACGACCACCCTTTATGCTTCATTAAGCAGGATTAATTCTGAGGATAAGAAGATAATAACCATTGAAGACCCCATTGAATACCAGTTAAGAGGAGTAAATCAGATTCAGGTCAATTCTAAGATAGATTTAACCTTTGCCAATGGACTGCGCGCTATCTTGAGGATGGATCCTGATGTTATTATGGTAGGTGAAATACGAGACTTTGAGACAGCCGAGATTGCCATACGGGCTGCTTTAACTGGACATTTAGTCTTTAGCACCCTTCATACGAATGATGCCCCCGGGGCTGTAACCCGTCTGGTTGATATGGGAATAGAGCCATTTTTAGTCTCTTCGTCTGTAGAGGCAGTATTTGCTCAGCGGTTAGTGCGGATACTCTGTCCAAAATGCAAAGAAGCCTATACCCCTGATAGTGCCTTTCTTAAAAAGATTGGTTTTGATAAAGGAGTAAGAAATAAAGGTAGTGGTAAACTCACCCTTTATAGAGCAAAGGGTTGCGAAGAATGTATGCATACTGGCTATAAAGGTCGCACAGGAATATATGAATTGTTTCTAATTACCGATGAGATAAAGAAGTTAATTTTAGAACGCACTTCGACAGATGTAATTAAGAAGAAAGCTATTTCGTTAGGGATGAGGACCTTAAGACAGGATGGATGGCGTAAGGTTATAGACGGAATTACAACTATTGACGAGGTTCTTCGCGTAAGCGAACCCGATAAAGATTGAATGCTTTCTTAAATATATAGGCAACTTTTGAAAGTACTTGATTTGCGGAGATTAAGTTGAGATTGTAGAGATTATATTATGGCTGAGTATAGTTATAAGGTTAAGGATAAAAGAGGTAGGATAAAAACAGGTATTATAAAAGCTGAGAGCAAG
>CAZQVU010000123.1:0-3466 GCA_964596885.1 uncultured Planctomycetia bacterium | reverse complement strand
GATGAATGAATTAGGATTTGAAAAAGAGAAAAGAGAATTTACTCCCCATTTGACCTTAGGCCGCGTAAAATCTTTAAAATCCGAAAAAGAGGGTTTAATTCAGGCTATCCAATCTATCCATATAGATGAAGAACACAGATTCAATGTATCTAAATTAACCCTCTTTAAAAGCATCTTGAAACAGACTGGGCCTATCTATGAAGTGCTGTATGAAGTTCCTTTGGCAAAATAACTACTTGATAAATATAATTATCTGCAGGATTATATTAGCATAGACTGCAGCTATTAAATCATCTGCCATAACCGATATACTCAAATGGAGTCTTTCTATCTTACCTGCTGGATAGGGCTTTAAAAAATCCAATATCCTGAAGATTATAAATCCTAAAAAAAGATATAAAAAGGTCGGTGGAATCTTAAAAAAGACGATTAGCATAGCCGCAAACTCATCTATTACTATCTTAGGCGAATCTTTAACCCCAAAGGCATCTTCAGCCATAGGAGATATAAGAAAACCGATAATTAAAAATGATAAAGTAAAGATAATATAAAGAGACATCGACTGTCCAATAAATAGATACAAAAGCAAGGCAGCAAAAGATGAGGCTGTGCCGCTTGCAAGGGGTATATAGCCAATAAATAGGCAACTGGCGATTAGTTTTATCAGTTTATCTTTCATAAATCCTCTCTCAATCTTTTAAGATACACAATGCCACTATAGAAAGTAATCACAACCAGAGCAAATACCAGTAGATTTAAGAAGATATTTAAGGCATCTGGCAAAGATTGCTCTCTATATTCAAAGACAATAATTATTATAAATATGAATGAGATAACCAGCATCTGAAAAATGGTTTTATATTTACCTGCTTGTTTAGCCGCTAATACTTTGCCTTTTATCAGATGATGTATCCTAATAGAGGTAATAAAAACTTCACGAAGGGCTATCAATATCACCATCCACAAACTAACTATATCAAGATAACTGAATGCAAAGAGCGTAGATAATACGAGTAGTTTATCTGCTATAGGATCCATAATTTTTCCAAAATTACTTATAAGAGCCTGTTTCCTTGCAATAATTCCATCTAAATAATCTAAGAATGAGGCAAGCAAAAATAATATAAAAGATAAAACATAGGCACAATCAACAGGATTGATTACCAAAAGATAAACTATAACAAAGGCTAAACTAGCACGTAATAAGGTTAAAAGATTAGGTATATTCATCTTTTTACTGGATAAGGTTCTGCCACCAGGTCGTATTCATAAGTATCTGTTATTACTGCTGGTATAATATCCCCTGGTTTTATCTCCTGAGATTCTGCTTTTAGATAGACCATACCGTCTACCTCAGGGGCATCATATTGAGTCCTGCCAAGATATAGGTTTTTCTCGTGAGGGGCTTTCTCATCAATAATAATATCCATCTTCTTACCTAAAAATTTTTTATTTATCTGAGAAGATATATCTCTTTGAATCTCCATTATCCTTTTAAATCTTTGTTGTTTAATCTTATCAGGCACCTGTTTTTTAAAATTATAAGCAGGGGTTCCTTCTTCCTTAGAATACTTAAATGCACCTAATCTCTCAAACTTAACCTCTTTTACAAAATCAATTAACTCTCTAAAATCACTCTCGGTCTCTTCAGGAAAGCCAACAATCAGAGATGTCCGAATTGCTATACCTGGTATCTCCTTTCTTAATTTTTTTATTAATTCTAAGATTCTATTAGGGGCTGGCGTTCTTGCCATCAGTTTAAGAATCTTCTGATTTATATGCTGTAGAGGGATATCAGCATATTTACAGATATTATCATACTTTTTAATAGATTCTATAAGAGCATCATTAAAATAAACTGGATGGGTATAGAGAATCCTCAACCATCTTAAATCTTTTAACTTCACTATCTCCTTTAATAATCTATCAAGTTGAGGTTTCTTATAAATATCTATGCCATAGGCTGAAGTATCCTGGCCTATCAGAATTATCTCTTTTACACCTTTTTTTATAAGGCTTTCTGCTTCATATAGTATGGACTCAATCTTCCTTGATCTATATTTGCCTTTTATCTTAGGAATAATACAGAAACTACAATTATGGTTACAGCCTTCAGAGATCTTAATATAAGCATAATGGGCTGGTGTAAGCAAGAACCTGGGCATCTTGTGATTATATAGAAACTGAGGATTTTTCTTTAGCCAGTATACCTTCTTACCGGCTAAAACCTCATCTACTGCCTTATGAATATCCAGGTATCTGTCAAAGGTAATTAAGCCGTCTACCTCAGGAATCTCTTCTTGTATATTTTTGGCATACCTCTGAGGAAAACAGCCTATTACTAAAATCTTTTTTAATCTTTTCTGCTTTTTTAGATTTACAAGTTCGAAGATATATTCTATAGTCTCCTCTTTGGCTTCGTCAATAAAACAGCAGGTATTTAATATGGCAACAGTTGCTTCTTTTAAATCAAAGGTTAGAGAATAATTATTATCTTTTAATACACCGAGTATGATTTCAGAATCGACTAAATTGCGGCTACATCCTAAACTTAATAGATAGACCTTTGCCTTTTTCATTATATATTATTAAAAAAATAGCTCCTTCTTGTTGATAAGAATCAGTTGGAGCCATAAAAGATAAAACTAAAATTTATAGCCCTGGCGAGTAATGGTTAGAGGTTTTATCTTTCTACCTTTAGGCAGTCTAAAGGGTTTACCGTTTAACTTTAAACTTACTGCCTCTGGTTTTCCTATTATAATCTTAATATTTTCATCTGCCTGCCAAGTTTCTCTGCTGCCTTTTTTTAAGATATTCTTATTTACGGTAGTTCCATCAGATTCTACTTCTACCCAGACATTATCGTATGCAGTCAGGGTAAGTTTAATCTTTTGATTCTCAGGGATAGGAAATAAAGAAGTATGTGGTAGAGATTCAAGTGCCTTTTCTTTTGGTCTTTGAGGTATGCCTGTTTTAGTTCTCTTTGCAAAATGAAATATCCCTATTAACATAGAACCTAAGATTGCTACTATCAGTATTAAGATACTAATATTCTTAAGTATAGTTGATTTACTTAGTTTGGGTCTTTCTAAAGTAAGCCCCACAGGCTTTATGTCTTCAGAAGGAGTTGGTCTCTTTTCTTCAAGTTCTTTTGCTAATTTATCTCCATCAAGTCCTAAATAATTGGCATATTGCCTTAAAAAAGTCTTTGCATAAACAATGCCGACTAAATCCTCTGCCCTATCTTCTTCAAGGGCATTTAATACTTGAGGACTTATTTTAATTTCAAGATGAACCTCTTCTAAATCCTGTCCTCTTTTTTCTCTAGCCGACTTTAATCTCTCACCGATTGTAGACATCTCTTATTTACCTCATTAAATAAGTGCATAATTTATATGTTGGAATCCACCACACTAATTAAATCCTAAATTCTAATATCTAAATCCTAAACAATATCCAATTTCCA
>CAZQVU010000122.1:0-3482 GCA_964596885.1 uncultured Planctomycetia bacterium | reverse complement strand
CTATTAAATGAATAGGGTCTATTATATTACCAAGGGATTTACTAATCTTTTTGCCTTCAATATTTATATAGCCGTGGACAAAAATCCTCCGAGGTAATGGAATATCTATTGAGATAAGAATTGCTGGCCATATACATGAATGGAACCAATTTATCCCTTTTCCAATCAAATGAAGGTCGGCTGGCCAATACCTCTTAAATCTTTTATCATCTGGATAGCCTAAAGCAGAAATATAATTTATCAAAGCATCAATCCAGACATAAATCCGATGCTCTTTATCAAAAGGAACAGGAATCCCCCATGATATACCTTTTCTGCTGACACTTAAATCATTCAATCCTTCTTTCACCCTATTTAAAATCTCATTTCTTCTTGTTGCAGGTTCAACTAAACCGTCTTCTAACAACTTTAGTATCTGCTTTTGATATCTACTCAATCTAAAGAAATAACTCTCCTCTTTAATAAACTCAGGCCTAACTTGATGCTCAGGACATTTACCCTCATCAAGATCTGATTCCTTTATGAATGCCTCACAACCTCGACAATAATAGCCTTCATATAATCCTTTATATATATCACCATTTTTATGTAACTTGTCAAAAATTGTCTGAACGACAACAAAATGTCTCTTCTCAGTCGTTCTTATAAAATCATCATGAGATAGATTTAGTTTTTTACATAGATTGATAAATCTCTTGGAATTTTCAGTAACAAAATCTCTCACATCTACACCAGCTGCTTTTGCTGCTTGAAGATTTTTTTGTGCATTCTCATCAGTGCCTGTTAAAAAATAGACATCCTCTTTTTTAAATCTATGCCATCGGGCAATCACATCAGCACATATCTTTTCATAGGCATGGCCAAGATGCGGGGAAGCATTAACATAGTCTATGGCTGTTGTGATATAAAACTTATTGCTGTTCATAGAATTATTCTCCTCCCTCATTATAATTTACCTGAACTATCCTCCCATCATCTAATTCAACAGAAACTAACCTTTTTAAGACATTGATATCAACAACCTTACCTTTACCTGCAGGAGTTTTAATAATTTGACCTTCTTCAGGTAAAGTCTTTAATAATTCTTTATAGGTTTTATGTTCAAAACTCAAACAACACATCAGTCTGCCACATAATCCAGATATCTTAGATGAAGCCAGAGGAAGTTTCTGGTCCTTAACCATTCTAACGGTAACAGGTTCAAAATTCTTCAAGAATCTCTGGCAACATAAAGGTCTTCCACACAAACCTATACCACCTAAAAACTTTGCTTCATCCCTTACTCCAATCTGTCTTAATTCAATTCTGGCTTTAAAATAATTAGCCAAATCTTTAACAAGTTCCCTAAAATCGATCCGTCCCTCAGCAGTAAAATAAAAAACTATCTTTGATCTATCAAAAGAATATTCCACTTGAATTAACTTCATGGGTAACTTGTGTTCCTCTATCTTTTTGATTGCTACTTTATAAACATGCTCTGCCTTCTTCTCATTTTCTTTAACCTGCCTTAAATCATGAGAAGTAGCCTTGCGTATTATATTAGGCAAAACACCTTCTACATCATCATCTAAAATATCCTCTGGCTCTGATATCACCTGTCCATATTCAAGGCCTCTATCGGCTTCAACGATGACATAGTCGCCTAAGTCCACATCAATATTATTTCTGTTGTAATAAGCCACCTTCCCGGCTTCTCTTATTTTTACCTGAACGACATCATACATAAAACTACCTCACATATTGGATAATTCTCTAAAACTAAGGATAGTATTTATTCTGCATGAATTAAGGTTAAGGTTAAGATTAAGATTCTTATGCATAGTGCCTAAAAAGGTCATAATTTGATATAATTGATCAAAACTATAGGAATTCGTCAGTCTGATAATTTCTTCTTTTCTTTCTGTATTTATTAGCAAAGTTGGGTCATTGGTAGATTTTAATATAAGTATATCTCTGTATAAAACTAACATAACCTCAAGAATCAAGATAAACTCTTCTCTCGTTCTAATATCAAAGAATTGTTCTATATTATCTGGTTGAGACAAAAATTTATCAATTATTTCATATCTTTGAAACTCATCAGATAAATCTTTTTTCTTACCAAACTTAAATATTCTGCATCTAGAAATAATAGTATCTAATAACCCTTGAGTATCTAAACTAATCAATATCAATATAGAATCTGGAGGCGGCTCTTCTAAGGTTTTTAAAAGAGCATTCTGAGCCTCTTCAGTCATCCTATCAGCCTCGCTTATAATAAAAACTTTCTTATTTAATTCATAAGGCTTTAATACTATCTTTTGCCGTAATTCTCTTATCTGTTCAATCTTAATAGAACCTTTATTATCCTTTGAAGTTATCCATATAACATCAGGATGCTGCAATGATTTTATCTTCTGACATAATGAACACTGACAGTCTGGATAACTAAATTTTTTACAGTTTAGGGCTTGAGCGATACCAATAGCCGCCTCCTCTTTATCCTCTCTGGCTTCTCCTGTAAAAAGATAGGCTGGTGATAACCTCATATATTCATAAGACCTTTTAATATAGGTAATTGCATCCCTTTTATCAAATGTTTTAGTCGAGGACATCTCTAACTATCTCTTTGATTTTATCCTGAACAACTTTAATCGGATCACGAGAGGAAACAACCTTTATCCTTTCGGGGTGTTTTTTGGCTAAATCTAAATACCCTGCTCTTACCTTCTTATGGAAAGATATATCCTTCTTCTCTTGTCGGTCTGGTAGGCGACCCTTTAAAATTCTCTTTAGACCGGTCTCTACTTCTATATCTAAAAGAATAGTTAAATCAGGCATAACTCCTTTAAAAAGATAATCTTGAGTTAAATCAGTTAAAAAATCAATGGATATATCAGCCGCATATCCTTGATAGGCTAAAGTTGCATCATTAAATCTATCACACAGTATAATCTTTCCTTGCCTTAAGAACCCTTTAATCCTTTCTTCAACCAACTGACACCTAGCTGCAAGATAAAGGCATAATTCACAATAAGGTGACATATTACTTAAGTTGTGATCTAAAAGGATACTTCTAATTCTTTTTCCTATCTCTGTGCTACCAGGATCCTGTAGCAATACTACATTATAGCCTCTATCCTTTAAAGATTTAGCCAAAAGTTTTAGGTGTGTAGTCTTTCCACTTCCCTCTGGTCCTTCAAAAGTTATGAACTTACCCTTTAACTCATTCACCCTCTTAGGGATTTTATTAGTCTCTGTTTTATTCTTATAGTCTCTAGCCATATCTATTTTTCTGCAGACATAAATCCAATCAGAACTTATCCTTAACGAAGTTTACATAAAGCAATTTTAGCAAATAGGGGAAGGTAATTCAAGGAAAATCTACCCTCGTAGAATAAGAAGAGAGGCAGGTCGCGGGGTTAAGTCCTGGGTTATGAATTTTGCTCTTCTTTATTTATTTCGTCTTTTATTACCTTTTACTTACTGTTAAATAAAAGTAA
>CAZQVU010000121.1:0-3503 GCA_964596885.1 uncultured Planctomycetia bacterium | reverse complement strand
TTATGCTTATGCTGTCGTATTGAGAAACACCCTTGCTTTCAGGTTCCGCCTCCTTGGGGTCGCTTTTGGCGGCGTGAGTAAGGGTAAGGAAGACAAATACAATACACACAAAATTTTTCTTCATAGTAACCATCAAATGAATTTAGTAATCTCTCACTTGTTATCCAAAAAGAAAATCGTTTAATCTATTTTACATCTGGCAACAAATTTTTCCTTTTTAACGTTCTGGTGGCAGTGGTGAAGGTTCCAATGGTCCACAAACACTACTGACATAAAATTCATTAATACAAATTGTGAACTCATTGCAGATGGTAGATTTAAAAATATTAAATTTTTTATTAATAAATATAATATTCAATTATTTTTATCCTTTCTCATATGACCCCCCATTTTTTCTACAAAAAGTTTGTCTATCTTCTAACCTTTCTTAATAACACCTCCCCTCTCACTTCATAGCTCAATAGCGAAAAGTGTAGACTTGACCCCGATGGGCTTCTTATTAAGCACCTATCCTTACTACCTTATCTCCTCCTTCTATCTTACCAATAACCTGTATGTATAGAAAAGCTACCGGTACAGGTGGTTCCATCACTACAAGTTATGGTTAACTTAACAGTATAAGAACAGGTGGCAGCTTCTGGGCAGAGAAATGGATAAGGAAAGGAGGAGCCAGTTCCGGTTTCAGTAGTGCCGTCGGGTTTTGTAATTGTCCAATCATAAGAAGTAATACTACAACCTGGACCATTGCAGCTTGCAGCTACACTTATTGTTCTGGTGCCTGCGTGAATGCTTATTTCGTCTCCGGGTTCAACTGTCGTTCCATCTACATAGAATTTTATAATTTCGCACTGACATCCACCGCGTTGATAATAGAGAGGATAATCCTCAACTTCTCCATAAGGATTTGGTGAGCCTATAGGATCCCAGTAGGTTTTAGCAACAAAGGGAGAAGTGGCACCTGTGGCTGTAGGATCGTAGGAAAGTCTGAATCTACACCAGAGAGTATCAGTAGGATAAGGAGGATGAATAGGACCCCATCCTAAGAAAGTAAGCCGGTAAACCATGCATTTTCTCTGGGGCCAACCTGGCCACGTTGTGGGGTCTATTCTGAAAGCATAATCATTGACCGGCATTACTGCACCTGGGGCAGGACAGAGGGGCTTAGCAGTTAACCAGAAGATATGCTCATCTGCTGGAATCCCTTCACAATTATAAGTATCATCCCAGTCTCCATCCCGGTTCCAGTCAAACCAGGCATGGAGATATAGGTATTTACCCCCTGCATACCGTGCTGAATTCCCAGAGGTGTTTATAAGCACATCAACTGTCTCTTTTCTACATGGAACAACAGGAAAATGGAAATGGGTAAAATCAACACCATTGTCAAACATGTCAAGGTTTATAGTTCTTGCATTGCATTCTGCATCGGAAGATGGTCCAGGACATCCACATGCAGTAGGCATCCCAACAGTGATGTTTCCGAGCCACTCCTGGGAGAAATCTCCGTGCCTTGCAGCATCTCTTGTATTCCATGGAAATGGTGAAACTCTTGGTCCCCAGTCGCATCCACCTAATATGAGATGGGAGCAGTAATGGGTATTCCCGGGGGGGTCCAGTTCGTCGGGAGCATCTCCAAAGTCGAATAAAGTATCTTTAAGTTGCATACATTCAATCACATAATCCTCCACCTCACCAGATATAACCTCGCCGGTATAAGAACCCGCATTACTTGTAGCAATTGGACTATTTGGTGGAATTTCTGGAGTAAGGCGAAACCGTGTACAGATCACACGGCCTGAAGAATAACCATAGGACGGCCATCTGTATAAATAGAGCCGATAGATAGCCGCACAGGTGTCTTTATGCCATTCTGAGGGGTTTATTATAACTCCTCTTCCGTCAGGGGTAAGAGTAGCAGGAGCAGGATTTGGACATAGCCTCCTTGCTCCAAACCAGTGAATGGCTTCCCATACTACCATGCCATCAGGACATGTATCTACATCATTCCAATCCCAATCTGAATTCCAGTCAAACCAGGCATATAAATAAAGAGGGTTGCTTCTGTTATAATGTCTGTTCAGATTTATCATCACATCAACACTGTCTGTGTCACATGGGTCACAGTAACGAGTAAGAGATGGAAAGAAGTAAACTCCATCATCGTAACTGTCATCAGGCAACCGAGCATCAGATTCAACACTTACACTCGAATTACAACCCCGAGGACAAGGAGGATATAATGGCCATGTAGAGCGAAGAGGACCAAGCCATGCCGACTGCTGAGAAGGTATAAGGTTAATGCCCGGTGCCCAGATTGTAGTACAAAACCAATTGTGTATAGGAAAAACACCTACTTTTGACCAATAATGTCGGGCACCATTAGATGCTTTTGTAGTAGGAAAGAACAAGCCTGGAGCATCCCCAAAATCATAAAGAGTATCAACATGTAAGGGGTAATGTGAGGGGTCAGGGCTTATATTTTTAAGGCTCTTCAAAATCCAAGAATATTTTACTTTAATTTTATATAAAAAGCCACCTCCTGTATCAGAAGCGTAGAACTTATCCTTATAAACAGTTGCCACAAACCATGTGTAGAACTTACCCTCTTTTAGTGAAGGAGCATCCTTGGGATAGGTGAAGGATGTATCCTTTAAACCTTCCTTGTAGTATATCACATACTTTTTGATAGAATCTGCAGACCATTCCAGTTTTTCCTGTAGACCCTTTTGTTTCATCATCTCCTGAGGTTCATGCTCCATTATGAAGATAGAGTATTTAGCCTTGGTCTTCTTATTTTTTCTCAGTATCAAGGGATGCCAAATAAATGTAGGATTTGGGGTTTTTATTGGCTTCAACCCTACAGGGCTTATAGGTTTTAAGGAAAGCTCTTCATCTTCATCATCTGATGAAATAACCACAACCACTGCACCTGTTATAACATTCCATGGAGTGGGCTCCATAGAGGATTTCCTTTTATATGTAAACTCCCATACCTCACTTTCATACTTTATCATTGCAGTTATCCCGATCACCATCCAGGCATATTGTTTACCTTTCTCAAATTCTCTTGCAGATGCTGGATATCTGAAGGATGTCTCCTTTATCCCCTCCTTCTCAAATAAAGGAGGATTCTTTATCGCCTCCTCTTTTGTCTGACCCTTGCGGACCTCCACTATTCTCAAGGTATAGGTAATCTCTTTAGGAGCAGGTGCGGGCGGTGTCCACCGGAATAGGGGATACTTCTCCTTCAGAGTTGCTCCATCCTTTGGTGATATAAGCCTTGGAGGAGATATGGGCTTGCTCTCAAACCCACTGCAGCACTTGGTTAATAATTTCTTCCCCTTCGCCTTGTACACAAAAATGCATGCCTCATAATCCCCCGCTGGTAAGGTTGGCATACGGAATAATAATTTTTCGAACTCCTTATCCCACCACTCTTTCTTGATTTTGGTAATATCACTCCTTGTGATTCTTTTGCCGCCCGGCGGAATCTCGATTTTATT
>CAZQVU010000120.1:0-3512 GCA_964596885.1 uncultured Planctomycetia bacterium | reverse complement strand
GGAAGGCGCCTCATAAAATCCCGACGAAAAAAGCGTCGAAAGAAACTCTCTGTCTAATTATAAGATGAGTTAGAATTTTATTTATTATGAGACTTACTAAAAAAGAAAGTGTTTCAGTAAGATGCTTATTGAGAATTTTTATAGAGGGACTACATCAGAAGATAGCGGATTTTTTAATCAGTGTAATAAAATTTTATCGCCAGTATTTATCAAGACTTAAACCTCCCACCTGTAGATTTTATCCAACCTGTTCTCAGTATGCAATTGAATGTATTCAAAAACAGGGGCTTTTTGTTGGGTTTATTAAGACTTTTTGGAGAGTAATAAGATGTCACCCCTTCTCTCGGGGCGGATATGATCCACCAATAAAGGAATAAATAGTTACAATGGAAGAACAGAGGAGATTTCTTATAACTATAACTCTTGTCCTCATAATAATGGCAGTCTATTCTTATTTCTTCCAACCTCAAAGAGAACCCGTAGAATCTAGGAGAGAAGAAAAGGCAGAGGCTATAACTAAGAAGGAAGAGATTATACCAGAGGAAATTGTTGCACCTGATGAGTCCAAGACCTTATATAATATAAAGAAAGAATCTATTAAAACTCCTTTAATACAAGCCATATTAAGTAACCAGGGTGCCTGCATAAAAGACCTATATTTAACTAAAAAGGATTTATTAAAAGACAAAGAAGGCTTCCATTTATTATCCTCAATTGCTTTCTCAGAAGGCTCACTTCTTATTAAGGAATTTAACGGGAGATCGGTTTCAGATGTAGTATATAAAAAAGAGAAACTTCTTGATAATAAGGTAGTTTATTCGTGTGTCTTAGATGGCAAGATTAAGGTTACCAAGACTTTCATTTTTCATAACTCCAATTATAGTATAGACTTACAGATTAAATTTACTAATCTAACAGAGAGCGATAAGATATTCTCATACACCCTCATTGGCGCATCAAGAATAAACAGAGAAGGGTATCTTGATAGGAGATTTACTAATGGAGGTGCTTTTGTAAAAAACGAGATTCGATGGCAGCGTCTTCCCAAAAAACCTCAAGAGCAGATAGAGATTTTGGGCGATATCCAGTGGCTCATACTAAGAGACTCATATTACTCAGCCATTATAAAACCTCACCACAAGGTAAATCAGGCATTTATTGTTGGACTTAACCAGAAGAAAGAAAGAGGTATTAACTGGGCAACCGGCCTGGTGATAGACAAAACAGTCCTATCATCGCACTCTTCTATTACTCATAAGTATACCTTCTATGCAGGCCCTACCACAAGAAAGGACCTCAGGTTATTTGGCCTTGAAGAGGCTACCCATTATGGCAAACTCAATATAATATGTCAGATTCTTATTAAGACGCTTAATTTCTTTTATGATATCTTTCGAAATTACGGAATAGCAATAATTATGCTTGTTGCTTTAATAAACATTTTCACTTATCCGCTCACTTTAAAGAATATAAAATCAATGAGGCGACTTCAGGCAGTTCAACCACATATCGCTCGATTAAGAGAGATCCATAAAGACGACCAGCACAAACTTCAGACAGAGATTATGAAGCTCTATAGAGAGCATAACGCAAACCCGCTGGGAGGGTGTCTGCCTATGTTAATCCAGGCACCCATATTTATTGCCCTGTATATAACCCTGGCCAGGTCAGCAGAACTGAAAGGCTCTAACTTCCTGTGGATAAAGGACTTATCAAGACCAGATGCTTTAGCCAGACTCCCTTTTAATATTCCATTGCTTGGAGACTCATTTAATCTGCTTCCAATAATTATGGTGTTTGCTATGATAGTCCAGCAAAGGATTACAATAGGCATAAGAAATCCAACCGAAGGCGACTCCCAGACTCAGCAGCAACAAAGGATGATGTTGTTTATGCCAATATTCTTTGGTATATTATTATACAATCTGCCATCTGGTCTGATTCTCTATTGGACAGTTAATACTATCTTTATGGCTGCAATGCATTATGTAATCCAGAGGCGACTTTCATCTTCTTAAAAAGAGAACTTAAAACAAGGAGATTGGTTATAATGAGGACAATTGAGGTAAAAGGTGCTACAATAAAGGATGCCATAGAAAAGGCCCTAAAGAGACTAAATGTCTCAAGAGACCAGATAGAGGTTAAGGTTTTATCTGAGGAAAACAAGGGTCTTTTTGGTATGAGAGGGGCAAGGTCTGCTAAGGTGAGGATAACATTAAAAGAGTCTGGTAAATAAGGATGTTTCACGTGAAACATTATGGGTAAAACAATAACTATATGCAATCAGAAAGGTGGCGTAGGCAAGACAACCACGGCAATTAACACTGCAGCCTATCTTGCTTCATTTGGCAAAAAAGTTCTCTTGATTGATATGGATCCCCAGGGTAATGCCACCAGCGGTCTAAATATTGATAAAAGATCAATAGATAAAAGCATTTACGATTGTCTGCTTGGCAGTACCGCCTTAGACGAGATTATTAAGAAGGTGCACCCAGATAATCTCTTTATAGCCCCATCCAGCCTGGATTTAACCGGTGCTGAGATTGAATTAGTCGGCGCTGTAGCCCGTGAATATAAACTAAAAAAGGCTCTCGCAGGCTTAGAAGAAGATAGATTTGATTTTATAATAATAGATACTCCGCCTTCATTGGGTCTTTTAACTATAAATGCACTTACTGCCTGCAAGGAGATATATGTTCCGCTTCAATGCGAATACTATGCCTTAGAAGGTCTTACTAAGTTATTGTATACAATAGACTTAGTAAAAAGGAACCTTAATTCAGAGATTGAGATAAAGGGAGTAATTTTAACTATGGCAGACTTTCGCACTAAACTTACTCAGGAGATAATTAGTGAGATTAAATCACACTTTAAAGAGAAGGTATTTAAGACGATAATCCCCAGAAACATAAGGCTAAGTGAGGCATCAGGTTATGGAAAACCGATTCTTTTATATGATAAGAATTCAACTGGTGCCCAGAAATATAGAGAACTGACAGAAGAATTTCTGAAACGACAAACTATAAGCCAACCTCAAGAGACTAAAGATGAACCAGAACCTGCAGAAAAAACCTGTCCCACCTCGGAGGTGGGACAAGAAGGTTCAACAAGACCACCACAACAACAACAGTGAATTAGAGACTAGCAGGCTTGCTGTAGCCAGTTTTTTGATTGCCATAATATCTTTTGTCCATCTTTTTGGCTTTGAAAAGGCAATACTTGGGCTTATTTTGGGGTTAATTTCCCTTAAAGAGACAAGCAGAGGTAAGAAAATTGGAAGGGGCTATGCTGTTTTTGCCATAGTTTTAAGTTTAATTTTTATGATTCTTCTTATAGGATATATGGTTTTTTCTTCTAAAACATTAATACCACAATAAAAAATGTAGTATAGTAAAGTAAATAATGCCCTTACGGGCACAGGCAAGCACCAAGTACCAAACAACAAATAAACAGCAAAAAATGACGAATTACTAATTTCTAATTGACCCGCGAAGGATCCCGACAAGTCGGGA
>CAZQVU010000119.1:0-3558 GCA_964596885.1 uncultured Planctomycetia bacterium | reverse complement strand
CTCTCCCCTCAATATCAGTTCTCAGAATACCGATCCTCTTTCCAATGTACTTCTCGACATCTAAATCTCCATAGAGCTGAATATAACAATCATCAAACTCCAAGAGAATGATCCCATCATGTATCCTAACATCTCTAAGAATACCAATATACTCCTCCCACTCTCCAAGTCTTATAATCTCTTTATTGAAAGATAATAAACTCACATTGTTTCGAGATTCTGAGGAGATCATGTTATCCCCTCCGTCTCAGTCAGCATATTGAAGCCACTACAAATATAGGGAATCCGAGACATCCAAGAGTAGTACTCTGCATAATTCTCTTCTTGGGAGTACGGGAATCTATCGATAAAACATCTCAGAGATAAAACAGTGTTCCATCCTTCATCTGTGAACTGGTATATTCTCGGGGACTTCTTCTTAACAATTCCGAACTCACAAAGTTTCTTGAGCAGATATGTCAAAGTGTTTCCTTTGTATTCCGGAAAGATCTTCTCCACATCCGACCTTTTGAACTTTTTAGAGTATGGAAGTCTCTTAACGAAGTCCTTTTTGTCTATACTATCGTTCACATCGAAGATCCACTGGTAAAATGCTTCTAAATGCTCTATCTTTTCGTACCTGTAGAATGTGATGCATCCAACAACAGCTTCCAGAATGCTCCTTTCGTACTCTCTCATCTCTTTTATCGAAAGAAGCCTTGAGAGTCGAACACCGTTTTTCTTAAAGAATCCCCTGTTGTATGTGAACTCTATTCTGAGATACTTTCCTCCTTTTGGGTAGATCTTTATCTGGGGAAGTCCATGATCAGATTCATAGTTGGCTGCAAATCCTCCACTCTCAAGATTTTTGATTTTCAATCCTGTCTTTCTGAATCTCCTCTCCATTCCCGAAAGGAATTTCCTCATCTTACTTACCTTATCGAACTCTATATCGTAGCAGTGTTCTACAGCATAAGAGGGAGAGCACTCTAATATTCCAAAGAGAGGATGGACATTCTCATTGGCAAGGAAGAACTTTTTAGGCACAGAAAAACTGAAGTGATTGGAGAAGTCAGGGATATTGAGACCCTGATCAACTTTATTCTCTTCCAAAAGTTTCCCTGTTATCTTATCATTGTGTTCTTCTGTGAATCTGTACAGTCCCGTCAATAATTTGAGAACAATATCTCTGAGGTGAGAGGGAAACTTTGAGTATATTTTTTCCGGAAACTCTATCTCAGATGAAAGTATATTTTTTCCCTGAGGGGGAGAATATCCATAGTACTCGTTCAGAAGATCGTTCATGTTTGTTGTAACCCTCACTTTGAATCTCCCATGATTGTCTATTGAAAGTGTTATGTAACAATTATTTCCGTGAATGCTTTTCCTCTTAAATGTGAGAATGTAGTTGAGGTAGTTATTTCGCCTTGCGGTCTTGCAGACCGCAAGCCTCCATACACCCGTAAAAAGATCCACCTCATCCGTATCCTCAACGTTAATCTCAGGATGAAAGTACTTCCCTGCATAGTACATTCTCGTGATTATCTGAGAATCGTTCTTTGTCATCATATCAGGAAATCTGAATGTCTCTCCGTCAGAGTACAGAGTGGCTTGGTATGACAGGTAGTAACCGAACTCAATCCTGTCTATCGATTCATGAAGTCCATATTTATTTTTTAAGAGATAATCTTCTTTTTGTAACTCTTTTCTCCTTTCTTTGTACATTGGAACTAAGAAATGTTCCAATGTTGCATTCTCCTTGGTAATTTTTCTCTCTAAATTTTCTATCGAGATCTCATTCTCCTTTATCTTATTGTTCAGTTCATCTATGGGATGAGTGCTTCCCATCTCCCTTATCTTCTTTATTGCGATCTCAAGCTCTCTGTTCTCTTTTATAAGAGCTTTCTTCCTATCTTCATAATCATGAATCTTTTTTCTTATTCTGAGAATCTCATGGTAATTTTTCAGAGGTGCTCTCATTTTTTTACCTCCGTAAGATAAGAACAGTAAACAAAAGATCCAGCATTGTATTCAAATTCAGAGAATCCATGGGACAGAAGGAGAAGTGTAACACCGAAACAATTCCCGATTCCATTGAAATATTTACAATTTTCAGATATCGATATCCAATGCTTTTCTTTAGGACAGAATATCTTCATTCTTCCATTTTTTGTTTCCTTTATTGGAACTGTAGTTAGCTGTATCTTGGGATCCTTTATAACAGAAACGCAATATTTATATTCTTCAGAATCAATTACCATTTAGGTACCTCCTTGGTATCTCGCTCAATGTCCTCTTTCCTGCTAGCCACAGAGAGGGCATTGAGTGCCCTATTTATTTTCATGATTCTTTACCTCCATTTTTGGTATCAGGAAAGAACTCTGGCTTTCTGAAGAACATCCTATCGATCACCTCTTCAGAATGTTCATACAGTGCCTGTGCATCTTCAATAAACTCATCATAGGTATAAAATTGGTACAAGCGAAGATAAGGATAAATCCCAAGTTTTTTAATTCTGTCTTTCTCTCCAAATATAGAAGTAAGATAATTTTTTATAATAGCTTCTCTTAGCGCATTAAACGCAACGCCGTAGGGTATAAGAAATCCATCTTTTTCATACATCTTTTTATCAGCACCCCATATAAGAAAAGTATCCATGAAAATAATGTCTAAGGATTTAGCTATCCGAGATGCTTCGTCTCCAATATACTCTGGAAGAGGGTATTGTTTAAAGTATTCTTTCATATTTCTTTCTGTTACTTTCAATTTTGGATTAATTAATCCTCTTTTTATAATGCAAGAAAGTATAAACTCTGCTTCTTCTTCATAATCAACACCTAAAAAAGGATTTAATATATTTATATACTTCTTTATAAAATCATCCATAAAATACTCATATCTCTTCTTTTTCTTGTATTCTGTCTCTTTTATACGCACAAAACCATGGTTTTTTAACTCAAGCAGTACTTTTCTTACATTACCAGGAGAGATACCAAGATACTTTCCAATCCAATATGCTGTTACTCTATTATTTTCGCTTGTTTCCTGCATGAGCAGCGTAACTATCAAACGTTTATATTTTATCTTCCATATATTGAGAAGAAAATCTGAATCTTGCTTTTCTGTGTCCATAAAGAAGGGTACAGGTTTTGTAGGATATATGCCTTTTACATAAAATTCTTTTATTCTTGTTTTTTCTCGTCTTTTCATATTTATCACCTATCAGAATATAGTATATACTCTTTCCTTATACTCTTTAAGAAGATCTTTATAAACCTTTCGGTGGATATCAAAGAAATCACAAAGGTTGGAACTATGTGGAGGGCAGTCCCAAAGGGCGAGAGGGGGACAAGCCCCTCTCGTCCCTCCACTTCTGGTAGCTGTTGCTCCGTTGTGCTTGGCGTAGCGGAGTTGAGTTGTGAGGCAAACAAGCACGGGGTAGGGGGAATGATATTGATGAAGAATTATGTTCTGTGATCTTCATGCTATCTTCTATAGAATAGGGTATAAATGAGGTATGAAAGAAAAATATGTATGTTAGACTTATGAATACACTATTAACATAAAAAGTTGCTCTTA
>CAZQVU010000118.1:0-3571 GCA_964596885.1 uncultured Planctomycetia bacterium | reverse complement strand
TCTCCCTTTACAATATCTACTGTAACGCTATCCGGCTTATTGGTTGGTTTTTCTCTGCCGATAGAGTATTCCAGGAATATTCCAACCACCAGATACCATTCCCAGAATCAAATACCCTTTTGTAAATTTCTTTGGAGTAAACCCCCGAAATTGTAGATTTTTTATCCTTGCACTAAGGTATCCGGTGGTATAAAATAATCAACAAAGTGTTTCTTTATTTTTGATGAGCCATTGCTGGAGATAAGTTTTAAGGGTTAATTCTCAGACCATCGGCTATTTTCGGGATGGGTAAGCCCTTTTTGAGCCGAAAATATTTGATTTTGTTGCCAAATTGGCTTGAGTTTGTTATAATAGGGATGATTTTACGCTTATCTGGTGTGGGAGGATATAAAGTAATTCTACTGGAATAAACCTTTTGTACCTCTCTGCCAGGAGGGATAGTTAAGTTAGCAGAAGGCAAGGAGTAGGTGGTAGATTGTAAAGGCTATAAGCCAAAAGCGAGGATGGCGGAATTGGCAGACGCGCTAGGTTGAGGGCCTAGTGGACATTTAAGTCCATGGGGGTTCGACTCCCCCTCCTCGCACCATTTTTTATGAAGTTAATAAGAAAAGAGAGAATAAAAAGAGAACTCTTCCCTTTATTTATTGTAGTGTCATCTTTCTTATTGAATATCGTTTATTTTAAAAACTTACCTCGTATTATACCTTCTCATTTTAATCTTTTGGGAGAAGCGGATAGATTCGTAAATAAGATTAATGTGTTTAATTTTAGTCTTATTATTATGCTTTTGTATCTTCTATTCCTGGTAGTTGATAATTGGTATTATAAGATATGCAAGAGGCGTAATATATTCTATTTTCAAGAGGTTTATCTGATATTGAATCTTGTAATTTTAGTTATTTTGGGTCTTCAATTTTCGGTTATCCAGTACAGTTTAAATAAGGTCGAAACTATTTATACCTATTTCTTACCTTTTATAAGTATATTATTTTTGATTTTGATGATTCTAATATTGAGATTGATTTTGAGGTCAGCAAGCATAGGAAGACAATGAAGATTAGAATATTTATTTTTCTTCTCTTGCTGATATTAACTGGTGGCTGTAGTAGAGAACCTGAGATAAAGAATATTGACTCAACTGGAAAGAATATTATCTGTTTTGGAAATAGTTTGACCTTTGGCACTGGAGCAAAGAGGATTAATAGTTACCCTGCTATATTAGGGAGGAGATTAGATATACCTGTTATAAATGCAGGAGTTAGGGGGGATAAATCAAAAGATGGCTTAATGAGAATAGAAGAGGATGTCTTAAGCAAAGAACCACTTATGGTTATAATTGAATTTGGTGGTAATGATTATCTTGCCTCTGTTGATAAAAATGAGACCCTTAAAAATATAGAGAAGATGGTAGATTTAATACAGGATAAGGGCGCGATGGTAGTTTTATTGGAGGTTAAAGCAGGCATCTGGGGTGATACATATTTAAAAGGATTTAAGAAGATTGCAAAAGAAAAAAAGGCATTGTTGATTCCTGATATCTTAGGTGGTATAATGTTTAAGAGTGAGTATATGAGTGATTATATACATCCTAATGATAAAGGATATAAGATAATGGCAGAAAGGATATTGGGAGAGATTGAACCTCTTCTTAGATTAAATAAGGAAAGAAGAGATAAGTTAAATAAATGATAGCCAGAGAATGATAAAGAGGTTTTTTTAAAGGACCTGATTATAAAAACTATAAAACAAAAAGGAGATAGATGAGGAGCCACCGATGAAAAAAGATTGTATTTTTTGTAAGATTGCTAAGAGGGAATTAAAGAGTGATATTTTGTATGAGGATGATAAAGTGGTTGCTTTCAAGGATATAAATCCTCAGGCACCAGTTCATATTCTGGTTATACCTAAGGAACATATATCTAAGATATCTGATATAAACGAGACTAATAAGGAGATAATCTCAGACCTCATTGTAGTTGCCAATAAGATAGCCGATGATTTGAAGGTTAAAGAGAGCGGTTATCGTTTGGTGCTTAATTGTGGTAGCAATGCAGGGCAGGAGGTATTTCATATCCATCTGCATCTTTTAGGCGGCAGGAGATTCAGTTGGCCTCCAGGATAAAATCAAATTAAACCTTCCCAGATTGTCTCTACTCGTTTTTTGAGGTCAGTGGATGAAAACGGCCAGACAGTCCTGCCATATAAAGCCTGTTTTATCTCTTTGTAGGTCAACTCGTTTATTCTGAAATCAGGAATCTGATTATCAATTTCCAAATAATATCTCATAAGCACTAAGTATTTTTCAACAAGGTGAGGAAGCAGGAAGTTATCTTTTACCCTCTTATGGGCTCTTTTGCCCAGTTCTTTCTTCTCGGATGGGTTTTCAAGTATTGATTTTATGCGTTTGGCGGCTAATTTACTTTGGAAGGGTTCGACAATATAGCCAGTCTCTTCATTAATAATCTGGATTTTTACTCCTCCCACTTTACTTCCAATAACCGGGCAACTATGCCACATAGCCTCTGTAACTACCAAGCCAAATCCTTCCTTAGTAGGAATATGGATAAAACAATCGGCTAAGGTCATTAGAGCGCCTATGCATTCATCATTATTTTCGATGTTTATCCAGGCATAGATATCTTTATCTCCATCAATCTCATCTAATATCTCCTTATAGCGTTTGTTGCCTTCAGGGTCGTCGGCGGCAGTGTTACCTACGATAATGAGATAAGGTTTAATCTTCTTTGAGACTATCTCTTTTAAATATTTAAATGTTTGAACTATGCCCTTCTGATTTTTATGGATATCATAACGAGAGACAGCTAAAACTATTGGACGTTTAGGGTCTACATTATGTTTATTGAAAAGGTCTCTTAATATTCTCAAGGCTTCTTTTTTAGTGTAGAGGTAGTTCTTTTTCTTTAAAGGGTCAATAGAAGGGTGGATTTCATAGGCTGGTATCTGAATCTGATCTTTCATAAATTCTTTAGTTGTAAATATAGCCCCATCAAAATGATTTATATAGGGTAGAAGAAATCGCCAGATTCTTCTTGATGCCTCAGATGTATCAATATGACATCTCCATAATAACTGACCGTAGATATTGCCGCTCATAACTATAGCTGCTGGCTGGGGGTCATGAACTACTACCATATGACCTACAACTTTAGTTCTTTCTGTATTCCATCTGATAGTATCTAAATAGGCATGGAAGACCTCTTCCATAGTAATTGGTTCTTTTATACCCTGTAAAAGATTGTGGAATTTCTTTGTAACGGTAAAAAATTCAGGTGAACCTTCAATGACAAACCACCTGGCGTCAACACCCAGGCTTCTTGCAAAGGGCACAGTGCTTTGAAGCATTTCGGCTACACCGCCACCAATGACAGTAGAATTGACATTAGCCCATACCTTACGTTTTAGAGGTTCAGCGAGATATTTCAGATTGTTTATTTTTTCACTGCCTACAAACTGCTTATACTCATCAATGTTTAGTTTTTTGAGGGGAACATATTGATTTTTAAACTTTTTGCTTTTGTCATCAAACATATAACCTTCCTCCTTAAATGAC
>CAZQVU010000117.1:0-3666 GCA_964596885.1 uncultured Planctomycetia bacterium | reverse complement strand
CCGGAATAAATAATTTATCATGAATATCTTCTGGTCTTATACCAAAACAAACCTTTTTATTCCTATAATCCTTGAGTTTATCATACATCTCCTCATTTATCTTAACCTGAAAAGTACCCTCATTAAAATAGAGGGAGTTATCTTTAGTAATTATTTCACCCTCTATAAAATTCATAGGTGGACTTCCGATAAATCCAGCCACAAACTTATTTACTGGATTATTATATAATTTTATAGGGTCGGCCACTTGCTGAACAAAACCGTCTTTTAAAACTACGATTCTGGTACCCATAGTCATAGCCTCTACCTGATCGTGGGTTACATAGATCATAGTAGTCTGCAGGCGAGTATGTAATTTGCTAATCTCAGTGCGCATCTGAACCCTCAATTTAGCATCCAAATTACTTAGAGGTTCATCAAAAAGAAAAACCAAAGGTTTCCTGACTATGGCGCGTCCTACGGCAACCCTCTGTCTTTGACCACCAGATAAAGCCTTAGGCTTACGGTCTAATAATTCCACAATATCTAAAATCTCGGCTGCTTCTTTTACGCGGGCGTCTATTTCACTTTTGGGAAACTTTCTCAATTTTAAACCAAAGGCCATATTGTCATAAACAGACATATGAGGATAAAGTGCGTAATTCTGAAATACCATAGCAATATTTCTATCTTTTGGCGGAACTGGATTTACAAACCTGCCTCCTATGTGAATCTCTCCTTCTGTTACATCCTCTAAGCCAGCAATCATACGCAGGGTAGTAGATTTTCCACAGCCCGAAGGGCCAACTAAAACCAAAAATTCTTTATCTTTGATTTCTAAGTCTAATTTATGGACTGCCTGAACATTGCCTGGAAATACTTTTGATACATTCTTCAATATTACCTCTGCCATTACCCCATCGCCCCTTTCTCTGATATTAACTCTCAAGGTAACTCATTATCTTGTATAATCTCTCTCTGAGTTCCTTTCGTGGAACTATCATATCAATGAAACCGTGTTCTAACAGAAATTCAGAACTCTGAAATCCTTCAGGAAGTCTCTGTTTTATAGTCTGCTCAATTACTCTTGGGCCTGTAAACCCGATTAACGCTTTAGGTTCTGCAATGATAACATCTCCTAAAGAAGCAAATGAAGCCATAACACCTGCCATAGTTGGATTAGTCAACACCGAAATAAAAAGTAGCCCTTCTTTTTGATGTTTTGAGATAGCAGCAGAAGTTTTAGCCATCTGCATTAATGAAATCATCCCTTCATACATCCTTGCCCCTCCACCAGAGGCAGATATTATTACCAGAGGTAGTCTCTTTGAAGTTGCATATTCGGCAGCTCTAGTAATCTTTTCACCCACAACAGAACCCATTGAACCCATTATAAAAGAGGAATCGGTCAACCCAAAAATCAAAGATTTTCCTTTAATCCTGGCTTCTCCAGTTATAGCAGCTTCTTTTAGGCCTGTAGCCTTTTGTGCTTCATTAAGTTTTTCCTTATAGGATTTTGGACCTTTAAACTCAAGGGGATCCATAGATTCTATATTAGCATTAAGCTCTATAAAACTATCTTTGTCAAAGAGGAGGTTAACTCTCTCCTGCCAACTTAATGTGAAGTGATAGTTACACTTAGGACAAACTTTGCAGTTCTCCTCTAATGTCTTATTATAGATAATAGCACCACAACCTCTACATTTAGTCCACAAGCCTCCTGGAATATCCTTCTTTTTCGGCTGAAACCTGGTATATTTTGGACTTCTTTTAAATAAAGCCATATAATTTCACCGCCTATCAATAAGTGATCTTCTAGCAGCTTTATAGGATTAACTAATCTTTTCAAAGTCAATAGGCAACCTGATAAGTCCATATATGCCCCAGAAAACAAAGAAAACACCTACCCCCATCATAACCCCTGTCTCCTGGATATATTCGGCTATCCATGCCCCTAAGAACATAAATGCAAGGAAGCCAGCATGGATAACTATCTCAATAGCACTAAAAATTTTACCCCTCAATTCATCCGGTAGTCTCTGATGTAAGGATGTATATAAGCCTATAATAATAGGAGCAGATATAAGACCTAATAATAAAGACATCATAGCAGTAAAGGTAACACTTGTATATATTACAGTTAACTTAGAAAACACAACCAGGCATACTCCATCTAATAGAAAACTAGAAAATATAACCTTTGATCTAGATATTACATTGCCAAATTTGCCATATAAAAGAGAACCTAAGAGGGTTCCCAAGGCTAAAAAACTGGCAAAAAACCCCAAATGTGCTGTTGTGGTTCCAAAATTTTTCTGGATAAATACAATTAATACCGCTGAAAGCCCGCCTATTCCAGACATAAGAACAAAAAATACATAGGCTATCCTCTTTATTTCTTCGCTTGTAAGAAGATAAGAAATTCCCTCTTTAGCCTCAGATATAAATCGTTTTCTAACGGCGTTTTTTAAAACATCCTTGGCAACTGATATATCATCTTTAAGCTCTTTAATTACATCCTTTAGATCAATCATCGAAATAAAACCCGCTGATATAAAATAAGTAGCAGCATCAGTATAAAAACTCATCCTCCATCCCATCAATTTCACTAAAACACCAGCTATAGCCACACTAAAAATCAAAGCGAATGTTCGGCTGGTAGTAGTTAAAGAATTAGCCATTAAAAGTTTTTCTCCTGAGACAAGCTGTGGAATGATAGCCAGTTTTGAAGGAAGAAAAAAACGAGTACTTGAATAGATTAAAAAGACGCAGATATAAACTAAAAACATCTCTCTATCTAAATAAAGCAAAAGGGGGATAAGAAGTATCAGTATCCCCCGTATGATATCGCAGGTTATCATAACTCGTTTCCTGTCCCATCTGTCAACACAGACCCCTGCTATCGGACCTACTATGAAAACAGGAATGATTACAAAGAAAATCAGTTTAGCATATTGTATAGAGGTAACAGAGGATTGGCTGCCAATAAGACCTATTAAAGCCATAGCACCTAAACAGTCACCGAATTGTGAGATCAACTGGCCTAACCACAGGGATCTAAAATTCTTGTTTTTGAGGACCCTTATAATTGAAATCATAAAGATTTTTTACGCATTTTGGAGCCGATGAGAGGAATCGAACCTCTAACCTAGCGCTTACGAAGCGCTTGCTCTACCTTTGAGCTACATCGGCATCCTTTTTACAGACGACAGATGTAAGAATAATACAGAAAATCAGAGGTAGAAATCTCTAACTTTTTCATCTTTACTCTTCTTCTGTTTATCTTTTTGTCATCTGTTTTTTGACGAAAGAGATGGTGCCGCAGGGCGGAATCGAACCGCCGACGCCGGGATTTTCAGTCCCGCGCTCTACCAACTGAGCTACCGCGGCAACAAATAACTAATCTTCCATTCACCTGGCGGGGACGACGGGATTCGAACCCGCGATCACCGGATCGACAGTCCGGGGTCTTATCCTGGCTAGACGACGTCCCCTGCAATCTCACAAAGTGAAATTTAGTTTTAGATACTTCCCTGACTATGAATTAACTTAACTAATACTCCCGGGAACTTTTCATTAAACTTCTAATTCAAGGTCACTAAAAAATACACCAGTAACTTCTGATTACAGAGATTAAAAACAGATTGCAGAGATTTCTCCGTCGATAAAGTAATCGTTGTAATCAGA
>CAZQVU010000116.1:0-3726 GCA_964596885.1 uncultured Planctomycetia bacterium | reverse complement strand
CTAAAGGTGCATACCGCACCATATTGCAAGCGTTAAAGACATTGGTCAATTTATCCAGAATTTCACCATCTATGCCTTTAGCATCTAATATCTTCTTGACTGCATCAATAGTTACTCCTCCAGCTGGCAGATGAAATCTATCTGCCAGGTATCCTATCAAGGTTTTATGGACACAATCGAAGAACTCTTTACTCTTTTCCTCTTTTAAGAATTTTTGTGCTTCTGAGATTCCTTTTCTGGCTTTTGCCGGTGCCTGGAGGCGTCGTGCGTATCGCTCATCGGTTTTGAGTTTTTCTTGATGTTTATGAAAGGTTACAAAGCCACTAAATATAATCAATATAACTAAATAATAAAACCAAAAGCCTGTCCTTTGATAAAGATACCGACCTGTTCGTCTCAGTTTACCTGGCGATTCCTTAATATAAACAATATCTCTACCCAAAAGTTCCTCTTTAGGTGTTCTGGTAACAGTTTGGGGGATTTCTACAATTTTTAATTCACCACCTTCTGGTTTGCTTACCGAGATTGGAAAAGGTCCCTGAGTAAGTGTGCGGTACTTTTTAGCCTGAGGGTCAAAAAAACTGAAAGTTATTTTAGGGATTTCCTTTACCTTCTCTGATTGGGGAATAAGCACCTGTTCAAACGTTTTAGTAGTTCGATCTTGTTTTATCTGCGGTTCATAAACTTTAAATCCCTCTTTTGAATCCAAGACAGGAGTAGTTACAGTATCGAAATTTCCTTTACCACTTATGGTCATCTTTACTGTAATTGGATCTCCAACTTTTACTTCTTTTGGCGAAATTTCAACCTCTAATCGGAAATTGCCAATTGCCCCTTTAAAATCTGGGGGTTTGCCTTCAAGAGGCAACGGTTGAACATCAATGGTTAAAGATGGTGATGTGACCTGAAATGGATAAACTTCATAGCGACCAAAAAAGTCATTAAATATATCGTCATCAAAAAAACCACCAAAGAAATCATCATCAAATGGTGTGCGTCTACGCCTTGGTTGCTTACGAACTATAAGACTGCAATCTACTTTAGCTGGACCTAATGACAATTCGCCTGGTTTAACCGCAAATATACTGGTGTTAAACTCAACAACATCATAAACAATACCACCGATAGTCTGACGATACTGTCTTGGCTCTCCAAATTCTTTTACGGAAAAACCTTCGTGCTCAAATTTCGGATATTGAATATCCCTTACTCCCAGACGGTTTATATATAGTTTTATAGATAAGGGGATAGCCTCATTAACATAGGGTTGTAATTTCCCTGCTTCAATAGTAAGAAAAATCCTGTCTTTCAATTGCTTCTCTGAAATTGCTTCTTGACCAGTAGCAGGTGGTTGAGTTGGTCCTCTCGGTGGTGATGGTCCGGATACAACCTCAACGGTTAAAGCCTGAGAAGTAAAGGTTTCTCCATTAATAACCACCGAAAATGGACCAATCTTAAATTTTCCTGTCTTAAGCGGTATCAATCTATAGATATGAGTTATAGAAGAAGAAACACGACCATTAACAATAGACATCCTTGTTGAAGGACCTAGATAGTGCACCTGAAAGCCGTCAATCTCACCAATATCTGGACGAGATACATTCTGTGTGCCATAAAATGATAAGTTAAGTTGCAAACTTTCTCCTAAAGAAACAGTCTTACGATCTACAGTTACTTCAAACTGTATATCCGAAGCATAGAGCATAGGGCATAGAGCATAGTGTATAGTGAAAAGAAAAAGGATAATAATCGCTATGCGCCATGCGCTATGCGCTATGCCATTTTGTATTCTGCGCTTTGCGCTATGTTCTTTGCCTCTGCACCATGCTCTATGCATTATACTTTTTAACGCTATGCGCCATGCACTATACTCTATGCGCTTTGCCATTTTACCAATCCTTTAATACGCGTGGATAGCTTCTGCCTCTTTGGTCTCTATTCATATTACCTAGTAACTGGCCTTGTTGATCATAACGGTCAAGTATCATCCGTGCCTCTTCCTCTGACATCTCTTCTTGTACTCCTTGCTCTGCTTGATAACCTTTAATCTCCTCCTGAGCCCCTTTCTCTTCTTCACCTTCCTCTTTTTCCTCTCCTTGAGTAGCTGCCTGCTCTTTTTGTTCTCCTTCTTTTTCTTCCTGTTCGGAAGTGGAGGCCTGTGCTTGTTGTTGTCCTTGCTCTTGTCCTTCTTTTTGTTGATTATCCTGTTGAGCCTGCTCCTGCTTGTCCTCCGAAGCTTTAGCAGAGGAGGATTGTTGTTTCAATTTATCTAAGAGAGCCTTAAGTTCTTTTTCTACAAATTCATGGTTGTATTTGGCATTGGTATTATTCTGGTTTAACTCTATTGCCCGTTTATAATAATCGAGTGCTTCACGATATAGATTGACCGTTGAGGCTAAATCTGTATTCATCTTAAGCCTACCTAAACGATATTTACTGTTTCCTATATTATAAGCGGCTTTTTCTTCAATCTCAGGATTATCACTAAGAAGTGTTTTAGTAAAAGCCTCTATGGCTTTCTCATAATCTCCTTTCTGGTATAATGCTGCACCTATATTAAAGTTAACTATATCGGAGTTGGGCATATCGACCTTAGCCTCATTATAATACTTTAAAGCCTCATCAAACTTGCCCTGATGGTAAAGACTATTTCCCTCTTTTACACTGGCACGGACAGAGACGCATAGGGCATAGCGCATAGTGCATAGTGAAAAGAACAATGTGCACAACAATAAAATACCTATTTTTTTTAATTTTCTATTTGTATTATTCAAATGGAATTTATTCATAATACCCTATGCCCTCTGCACTATGCGCTTAGCGCTTTCGTTCACTTATAAAAAGTTCTCCTAAAAGCAAAAGAAAGGCTAATGCTAAAGGAATCTGAAATCGCTCTTCAAACTGCTTGGCTAACTTGCTTTCAAGTTCCCGTTTTTCCATTTTAGAAAGTTTCTCTTCATAAATCAAGTCCAAGCCAAACTGCGTAGCTCCGGAACGAACATAACTTCCACCTGTAGTAAGCGCTATCTTCTGCAGGGTAGTCTCATCTAATCTGGTCTTAACCACATTGCCTTGGTTGTCTTTTAAAAATGTCTTATTGCCTTTTTCGTCTGTAAGAGTAATTAATTCACCTTCTGGTGTACCGATGCCAATACAAAATATCTTCACTCCTTCTTCTTTTGCTGCTTGTGCTGCTTTTTCAGGATCACCCTCATGATCTTCGCCATCAGTGATAAGAATTAAAACCTTGTATTTCTTTAATCCACCCTCATAACTTCTTATTGCCTCTTTTATTGCTTTTGAGATTGAAGTGCCACCACGAGGAATTATATTAACATTTAAACTATCCACTGAAAGAAGGAATCCGCCATAATCCACAGTTAGAGGACATTGCAAAAACGCCTCACCGGCAAAGGCAATCAGTCCCACACGATCGCCTTTTAAGTGTCGGGTGAAATCTTTTAGAGCCAGTTTTGCCCGCTCTAACCTGTTAGGCTTAACATCTTCGGCTAACATACTTTTGGAAGTATCTACGGCAATAATAATGTCCAGGCCTTTGCGCTTTACCTCCTGCCAATGGAATCCCCACTGTGGACGTAAAAAGGAAAAAACAATCAAAGAAACCGCCAAAATTATCAAAACGATTTTAAGTCTTTGCTTTCTTTTATCTAATGAAGAGGTTAAATCTGCAATAAGGTCCTTTTGAGCAAACCGCTCCATTGCGGC
>CAZQVU010000115.1:0-3728 GCA_964596885.1 uncultured Planctomycetia bacterium | reverse complement strand
TCTCCCTATGATATAAAGTATGTTATTGAAAAGATTAACTCTGTTGGAAATGACCAGATACTTCTTACTGAAAGAGGTTATATGTTCGGTTACAACAACTTGGTGAGTGATATGCGTTCAATACCTATTATGAAAGATTATGGCTATCCTGTTGTCTTTGATGCCTCACATAGTGTCCAGATGCCCGGAGGTTTAGGTAAGAAGTCAGCAGGTGAGAGGAGATATATACCTTATTTGGCAAAGGCTGCGGTCGCCGCCGGTTGTGATGGAGTATTTATTGAAGTTCACCAAGAACCAGATAAGGCACTTTGTGATGGGCCAAATATGTTGAAGTTAAAAGACTTAAAAAAACTTTTATTTCAATTAAAACAGATAAATCAGATTGTTAAAAAAGATAAGAGATAAGTTATGCCATCTTTAAAAAAACCTAAAGAGGTATTGAGGATTGAAGCCAATGCAATTAGAGATTTAATTAAAAGGATTGATAGAAATTTCAATAAGGCTATTGATATTCTTTTTAAATGCAGAGGTAAAGTTATTGTAACTGGTATGGGTAAAGCAGGGATTATTGCTCAAAAGATTTCAGCAACTTTATCCTCTCTGGCTACACCAAGTATTTTCTTGCATCCAGCCGATGCCATCCATGGGGATCTAGGACGAGTAGTAAAAGATGATGTTATTATTGCTTTATCAAATAGCGGTCAAACAGAAGAAATCCTAAGACTACTTACGACAATTAAAAAGATAGGCGCTAAACTTATATCCTTAATCGGAAATACAAAGTCTGAACTGGCTAAAAATAGTGATGTAGTCTTAAATGTTAGCGTTAAAAAGGAGGCTTGTCCGCTGGGTCTTGCTCCTACTGCTTCTACAACAGCGATGTTAGCAATGGGAGATGCCTTGGCTATAGCGTTAGCCGAAAAAAAAGGGATAAGAAAGGAAGATTTTGCTTTATATCATCCAGGGGGTTCTTTGGGCAAGAGATTAATTCTTAAGGTTGAAGATATTATGCGAACAGGAAGGCAAAATCCCGTAGTAAAAGAGGATACTTTAATTAAAGATGTCCTATTGGTTATTACCGGCTCCAGGGCAGGTGCGGCTTCAGTAGTTAATAGCAAAGGAAGACTTATAGGGATATTTACTGATGGTGATTTGAGAAGACACTTAGAGACTGATTCTAATCTGGTATCTAAGAAGGTTAAAGAGGTTATGACTAAAAATCCTACAGCTATATCTAAAGACAAACTTGCTCAAGAGGCTCTAAACATCTTAAGGCAGAAGAAGATAGATGAGGTTCCGGTGATAGATAAGGACAAAAGGCCTATAGGTATGCTGGATGTTCAGGATTTACTTAAGGCTGGATTAGTATGAAAAATATTATTAGTAAGGAATTAGAGGATAAGATTAAGAAGATTAAATTAGTTATTTTAGATGTTGACGGCGTTCTTACTGATGGTAAAATAATCTATTCTAGTTTTGGCGATGATATAAAGGAGTTCGATGTCAAAGATGGATTTGGCATAACCCTTCTTCATAGGGCCGGAATAAATTCAATAATACTTACTGCTAGATTCTCAAAATCTATAAAGCGACGGGCTAAAGATATGCATATAACAGAGGTTTATCAGAATGCCTTTGATAAATTAGTTGTTTATAATAAGATATTGAGAAAATTTAAAATATCTGATGATGAGGTATGTTTTATAGGTGATGATATGGTAGATTTACCGGTTTTAAGAAGGGTTGGATTTTCAGTTTGTACTTGCTGTAGTATTGATGAAGTTAAGAATGAGGTTGACTATATAACCAAAAAGGCTGCTGGTCAAGGCGCGGTAAGAGAACTTGCCGATTTAATTCTAAAGATTCAAGGAAAGTGGCAGAAGGTAACTGAGGATTACTATAAATAGAAAGATGAGACTATTTAAAATTATTCTTATTCTTATTTTGATTGCAGTTTTTGTGACTGGCTGTTCTAAAAAAGAGAAGATTAAAGAGGAGAAGGCTTCGGAAGATTCATTTTTAGAAGATGAATCAACTCAAAAAATTATGACTTTTTCTATCTCCTCAACTGCAGATAAGGGAAAGAGATGGAGCATTGAAGGGAAGACCGCTGATATTATCAATCCTGATATTATAGAACTAACAGATGTAACTGGAAAGAGTTATGTAAAGGATACTGCTATTACTGTTACTGCAAAGCATGGCAGATTTGACCGCAAGAAGAATGAACTGAGGCTTAGAAAGAATGTTGTTGCTACCACTGAAGACGGTCTGCATCTTATGACTGAACTACTTAACTGGAATGCAAATAAAGAAGTCTTGTGGACGGAGGATTTTGTTAAGGTGATAAAAGATGAGATTCTAACCACAGGTTATGGATTAACTGGACAGGTAAATTTAGAAAAGATAGAGTTAAAGAGAAAGATTGAAATAAAGGTTGAGCCTTCTACTTTGATAACCTGCGATGGACCACTTGAGATTGATTATAGGCAGAATGTCGCTTATTTATATACCAATGTAAAGATAGTAGATAAAGAGGGTGAACTTCTTGCAGATAAAGTGAAGGTATATTTTAGTCCAGATGAAAACAAGATTACCAAAGCGATAGCCTCAGGTAATGTCAGGATTAAAAGGGATGAGAACGAGACTTATAGTATGAAGGCAACTTATTATGTGGATGAGAAGAAAGTAATTTTAACTGGAAAACCTAAACTTATTGTTTACTCTAAAAAGGATGAGAAGTTTTAAATATGGATGTTATTAAAACAGAAAATTTAGTTAAAACTTATAACGGAAGAGTTGTAGTTAATAAAGTCAACATTGAAATACATCGGGGTGAGGTAGTTGGCTTGTTAGGACCAAATGGTGCTGGTAAGACAACCACCTTTTATATAATAGTTGGCTTAGTTAATCCAGATGAAGGAGGCGTCTTCTTTGGCAACAGGGATATAACCAGACTCCCTATGTATAAAAGGGCTCGTTTTGGGATTAGTTATTTATCTCAAGAGACATCAACTTTTCGTAAATTATCAGTTGAGGAAAATATTCTGGCTATCCTGGAAACATTACCTATTCCACCAAGACAAAGGAAGAGATATTGTCAGAAACTACTTGATGAATTGAACATCCGACATTTAGCCAAAAATAAAGCTTATACCTTATCAGGTGGTGAAAGGAGAAGATTGGAGATAACCAGGGCTTTAGTTTCAAATCCCGCATTTATTCTTTTAGATGAACCTTTTTCTGGAGTAGATCCAATAGCAGTGTTTGAAATTCAGCAGATAATCAGTCAATTAAAAAATAGAGGTTTGGGTATTCTCCTTACTGACCATAGTGTACGGGAGACACTTTCAATAACGGATCGCTCTTATATAATGGCTGAAGGAAAAATTTTGATATCTGGTACATCTGAGGAATTGATTAATGATCCTAAAGCAAGACAGATTTATTTAGGTGAGAAATTTACAATGTGAATAAGGCTATCACTTAGGGAACGTTAGTGAACCTAAGTGATTTAGCCGAATTCACCCAGCACCTATTTTTAAATAAGTGCTGTGGCGAATATTAAGTTTATAAAATTTAAACTACTGGTATCTTATTAATATAGATACAGCAAAAATAGGTGCTGGGTTAAATTCGCCCCGGCTGATTCGTTTTGCATTCGCAAAGCGAATCAAAACGGTAGGGGCTCATTTAAGGAGGGCTTATGAAAATAGAAATAACTGCCA
>CAZQVU010000114.1:0-3748 GCA_964596885.1 uncultured Planctomycetia bacterium | reverse complement strand
TCTTTATTCTACCCTTATCTTCTATACCTGTTGTTATAGTAGTATTACCAATATCCATCAATATTACCATTTTGACCCCTTATGTTTTTTCGACTGTTAAAGTATCAATGCTTAAGATAGGTTTAACAAAACCATTATCTTCCCTTAAAAGCAAAGCCCCTGAATCTTCATCAATACCAACAGCCATACCTTCAAGAATCTCATCTTTATTCAAAATCTTAATACGGGAACCTAAATAAGAAGATAAACCCCTCCATCTTTTAACAGCAAACCTTACACCTTCTCTTTGACAAAGAAGATAATACTTATCTAATCTTCTTAATATCTCTTTAGACAAATCAATCAGAGAATAAATCCTTTGGGTCTCATCCAACAAACTGGTACTACCTTCAGGTAAATTCGCTGAATTTGAATTAACATTTATTCCAATACCGGCAATTAAAAATTCTAATTTCTTTTTATAGATAGAACTTTCAGTTAAAATACCAGCGACCTTTTTATGATTAATCATAATATCATTAGGCCATTTAATAAGAGAATTAACTCTAGCCACCTCCCTTAAAACCTCACATACTGCAACACTAAAAAGTAGATAGGATTTTGCGTTCTCTTTTAGAGCCTTCTTTGGTCTTAAGACAATAGATAAATACAGACCGCCTTCAGGTGATTTCCACTGACGATGCATCCGCCCCCTTCCCCTCGTTTGTGACTTTGCTAAAA
Organism: uncultured Planctomycetia bacterium; assembly: GCA_964596885.1. Taxonomy (GTDB): domain Bacteria; phylum Omnitrophota; class Gorgyraeia; order JAGLLT01; family CAZKQD01; genus CAZQVU01. The sequence goes on along the minus strand of CAZQVU010000114.1, from coordinate 3,028 downwards.
CTACAATGCCCTCTAAGTCTGACTTTATGGCTAACTCTTTTGCCTTATCATTTGTTGAAGTTATTTCATCGTAACAAAAGACTTCCCTGCCAACAATCTCGGTATTGAGATTATGCTTTATTTCATATGGTAACAATCCACTAGGTGCATCTACCAGCCTAATTCCTCTGTGTGGTATAAATTCTATTTGATATCCTAAAGATTTAAGATGTTCTATCTTTTTCTCTACTTCATCTATAGATACATTGACTACTCTGGCTATAAGTTCGCTTGTAATAAATTCATCCTTTTTTTCTTTTAAGAAATTTAAAATAACATCTCTCATCTTATCCTATAATTCACCTCTTAACCTCTTTATCTTATCACGAATCTCAGCCGCCTTCTCAAATTGTAGATTCCTGGCTGCTTGATACATCTCTTCTTCCAAATCAGCCAATACCTGCTTCTTAATCTGTTCATCTTTGATATCTGAGATAAGACTATCTGTCAATTCTCTAGCCTCATCATAAATCTCAATACTCTCCTGGATTGCCTTTTTAATAGATGCAGGCTTTATATGATGTCTTTTATTGTACTCAAGTTGAATCCTCCTTCTCCTTTCTGTCTCTTTAATCATCATAGCCATAGATTTTGTTATTTTATCAGCATACATTATTACCTTAGCATTTATATGCCTGGCACACCTGCCGGCAATCTGAACTAAAGAAGTCTGAGACCGCAAAAAACCCTCTTTATCTGCATCCAATATACAGACAAGGGAAACCTCAGGTAAATCCAATCCCTCCCTTAAAAGATTTACACCCACCAGACAATCAAATCTTCTTAGTCTTAAATCTTTAAGGATTTTGACCCGTTCTATTGTCTTAATCTCAGAATGTAGATACTTTACTCTTAACCCCAACTCCTCTAAATAGAAAGACAGGTCCTCAGCCATTCTTTTGGTCAAGGTAGTAACCAGAATCCTTTCACCTTTTTTGGTTCTCTTCTTAATTTCACTTATTATATCATCAATCTGTCCGGTAGTTGGCTTTACTACTATCTGAGGATCAACTAAACCGGTAGGTCTTACAATTTGTTCTACTACCTTCTTGCTTTTTGAAATCTCATAATTAGACGGAGTTGCTGAGATGTAAAGAACTTGATTAACCAAAGCCTCGAACTCACTAAATTTTAATGGTCTATTATCCAAACAGGAGGGTAATCTAAAACCATGCTCTACTAAAACCTCTTTCCTTGCCCTATCCCCCTCATACATACCTCTAAGTTGTGGAATGGTCACATGGGACTCATCTATAATAGTTAAAAAATCTGATTCAAAGTAATCAATAAGACAATATGGACGCGAACCTGGAGGTCTTTGAGATAGATGCCTGGAGTAATTTTCAATACCATGGCAATATCCAGTTTCTTGAAGCATCTCAATATCGTAATTGGTTCTGGTTCTAAGGCGTTCTGCCTCAAGCAACTTTCCTTCTCTTTTTAACTCCTTCAATCTCTGCTCCAATTCCTCTTTAATACTCTCTATCCCTTTTTCAATGGTCTCTTCTTTAAGCATAAAATGTTTGGCTGGATATATAGATATCTCTTCCAACTCCGAGATGCTTCTAAAACTTACAGGATGGATTCTGTTAATCTTATCAATACAGTTACCAAAAAACTCAAGTCTCAGGACATCCTCTCTATAGGAAGGGAAGATATCAACAACATCTCCTCTTACCCTAAAACTTCCCCTTTTAAAATCTAAATCATTCCGCTCATACTGCATCCTGACCAACTCTCTTAATAAATCCTCCCTCTGTATCTTCTGATTCTTCTTAAGATACAACAAAGACTCCTTATACTCACTGGGTGGTCCTAAATTGTAGATGCAAGAGACGCTGGCTACTATAATCACATCCTTTCTTGACATAAGAGAACTGGTTGCTGACAATCTCAATCTGTCCAGCCTTTCATTTATGGAAGCATCTTTTTCAATATAGGTATCTGTTTGAGGAATATAGGCCTCTGGTTGATAATAATCGTAATAACTTACAAAATATTCTATGGCGTTATCTTTAAAAAAATCCTTAAATTCAGTATATAACTGGGCAGCCAATGTCTTATTATGGGATATAACCAGCACTGGTTTGTTAATATGGGTAAGCACATTTGCTACAGTATAGGTCTTACCTGAACCTGTTACTCCAAGAAGAGTTATGTATCTATCTCCTTTTTTTAACCGAGAGGTAAGTTCTTTAATGGCCCTGGGCTGGTCCCCTTTAGGTTTTAATTTAGAGGTAAGTTTAAAAAGGCCCATAATGACTATACAACCTTTAATGCCATATCTAATGCTGGATTGGAATGAGTCAAAGCCCCAATAGAGATATAATTTACGCCGCAGGCGGCTATCTTTCTTACAGTGGATAAATTAACATTGCCTGAAACTTCTATTTCAATCTTCTTGCTGCTTCTGGTTTTTCTTTTGAATTCATTCCTTATCTTAACAGCCTTTCTGATATCCTTTAAATTCATATTATCCAGCATAATAATATCAGGCTCTTCTAATAAAGTCTTTTTAAATTGAGAAATTTTCTTTACCTCCACTTCAATCGGCCTTTTAAGATTTCTTTTAAACATCTTAATACAATCTGAAGGATTAGTTCGAATAGCTTTCATATGATTATCTTTAATCAGGATTCTATCATAGAGCCCCATTCGATGATTATAACCGCCACCAGCCCTTACAGCGTATTTCTCTAAGTACCTTAGATTAGGAGTAGTCTTTCTTGTATCAGTAATCTTTACCTTATAACCTTTTACTTTTTCAACAAACTGATGAGTCAAGGTTGCTACACCTGATAAATGAGATAAGAAATTAAGGGCAGTGCGTTCTGCTTCTAAAATATTTCTGGCGTTACCTTCTACCCTGGCAATAACTCTCTTTTTGTTATCTATTTTTTTAATAAAACTACCATCTTTAATTAAAGGTTTAAATTTAATGTTTTTATTTCGCAATTTAAAGATGTATCTGGCAACCTCTAAACCGGCT
>CAZQVU010000113.1:0-3901 GCA_964596885.1 uncultured Planctomycetia bacterium | reverse complement strand
CTAATAATCTACCTCTTGATTTTACACAAATCCCTCGTCTCTTAGCCTCAACCAACTCAACATTATCTTGAGAAATCGAAGATGAATAAACTACCAAATTTACATCTTTTATATTTGTTGGTGAATGATTTATAAAGACCTTAGCACCCATATCCTCTATCTTTTTAATCAATACTGTATATCTTATATCTGAACCCGTTACTTCATAGCCCGATTTAATCAAAAGTTGGGCTAAGGCGCTCATTCCAATTCCACCTATACCTATAAAGTGAACCTTCTTTATTCCCTTTAAAGCCTCCATCTTATTATCTAACCACCTCATGGATTAAATTATAGAATCTCTCATTTGAATCAAAGACACCAAGCCTCCTGCTTGATATAGCCATCTCGGTTAATCTCCTCTTATTCTTAATTAAATCTAATAGGTTCTTACTGAAGATGTCTGGATTTAAATCCTTTTGATTAAAGACTAAGGCTGCATTCTTATTGCTTAAATATTCGGCATTTTCCCTCTGATGACCTCTGGCATAAGGATATGGAATAAGTATGGCTGGTTTGCCTAAGGCTGTAATCTCTGCTAAAGTCATAGCGCCAGCCCTAGAGATAATAAGGTCAGAACATTTCAAAACCTCCCCCATCTCCTCTAAAAACCCAAATATCTTAACACTTTTAACATTAACATCCTGATATTTACTCTTAACTAAGGCAAGATGTTTTCTACCTGCAAGATGTATAACCTGCAGATTCTCTTTTATTGAATCAGGTATCTTTTTAAATACTTCAATCATCAGGTTATTGAGAAAGTCTGAACCTTGACTGCCTCCGGTAATAAGAATAGTAAACTTCTCTTGGTCTAACTCCAAAGATTTTATTGCTTCCTCTTTAGATAAATCAAAGATATTAGATTCCAAAGGATTACCGGTATAATAGGCTTTCCTTTTAAAATATCTTCCTGTCTCTTCAAATGCTACCGCTACTTTATCTGCCAATCTGGATAAAAATAAGTTAGCCTTACCCGGAATAACATTCTGCTCATGAAAGATAAGAGGTATTTTGGGTAATCTTATAGATGCCACTATTACTATCGGAAGACAGGAATACGAACCAAAACTAATTATCAAATCAGGTTTTGCTCTCTCCAATATTATAACAGATCTAATGAAACTAATTAACAATTTTGTTATAAAAATAATGTAGCCAACTCCAAACCTAACTGGTGGCGCTTTTATAGGTAATAGAAAATATGAAAAACCTTCCTTTTCAACAATTCCACCTAAATCTACATCTACGGGCAGAATAAATTGTATAACAATATTCTTTTTTCTCTCTTTAAGATATTTAGCTAAATTAACCGCATTCTTTATATGCCCACCAGTTCTTCCACATACCATTAATATATTCATAATTAATCTCTTCTCCTTGAAACATTCAATAATAGAGCCACGGCTATCATATTAAAAACCAAAGATGAACCGCCATAACTTATAAAAGGAAGAGGTAAACCCTTAGTGGGTATTAAACCTATACAACTGCCTATGTGAATAAGGGCTTGAATTGATATTATAAAAATAATACCAAATATTACTAATTTTGAAAATAGATAATAACTATTGAATGCCAGTTTAGCTCCAAAAAAGATAAATAATATAAAAAGTAAGATAATGCCTGTAGTTCCAATAAAACCAAGTTCTTCACCTATAATAGAAAAAATAAAATCAGTATGTGCGGCTGGTAAAAAATACAATTTTTGCTCACCTCTACCTAATCCTACTCCAAAAAATTGACCAGAGCCCAAGGCTATCAATGATTGAACCAATTGATAACTTAAATCTAACTGATGCTGCCAAGGGTCTAAAAAAGCTATTATCCTCCTTAGTCGATATGGTTTAGTTATAATTAAGTAAGATACAATCGGAATAGTTAAAATTAAAAATGATAAAAGATGAGTTACTCTTACGCCTCCTATATAAATCATAAATATAGCTACAGAAAAAATAAGCAGGCCTGTCCCTAAATCAGGTTCAAGAAAAATTAAACCTACACATATTGCCGTAATCAAAAGTGCTGGTATCAAAACTAGCGTAAAACCTTTAATCTCATATACCTTCCTTGAGAGAAACTCAGCCAAATATAAAACGAGTGCTACTTTGGCAAATTCAGAAGGTTGAAAATTAAAAACTCCTAATCCAAACCATCTTCGCGCACCTCCAACCTCTTTACCGACAGAGGGCATTAAGACTAAAACAAGTAAGAATAAAGCCGAAAACATTATAATTTTTGAAAATTTTCTTAATGTATCGGTATCAATGCTCATAACTATCAAACTGGATAATAATCCAAGGAATAAAAAAAATAGATGTCGTTTCAAGAAATAAAAAGAATCACCATAATACTCATAGGCTCTAATAGCGGTAGCATCATAGACCATAACTAAACCTATGGCTATAAGTATAAGGACTACTATTAATATTGATAATCTGTATTTTCTTAACTGGAACATAAGCGTCTACCTATCTTAGTTGCTTCTTTAGCAAATTGCTCACCTCTTTCTTTATAGTTTTTAAACATATCAAAACTGGCACACATCGGCGAAAGCAATATGCAATCACCTCTTCTTGCTTTCTTTGTAGCTATCTTAACTGCATCCTGCATATTATCAACCTGTAATACGGGCTTTACCTTTTTCAAAACCTCTGCCAGCATCTTCTTAGATTTCCCCATTAATATAATCTCTTTCACATTATCTAAAAAATCTAAATTAATTCTAGATACCTCTATATCTTTATATTGACCACCTGCTATAAGAATTACCGGTTCTCTTATATTATTTAGAGCAAAGCGTGTGGCTGCTACATTGGTAGCCTTGGAATCATCCACATATTTTATTCCATCATATACTCCAACGACTTCTAACCGATGTTTTAAGCCTTTAAAATTATTTATTGTATCAAGAACCATCCCTTTATCTATCTTTAAAATCATAGATATGGCTAAAATAAAAAGTACATTCTCTAATGACTTGATGCCATTAAGATTAATACCTGAGGTATGAACCAGCCTATCTCCTGCTACAACATATCCTTTGTTATCTATATATAAATCTCCTTTATCTTTAGTTGAGATAAGACTAAGATGTGGTCGTATTTGATGATGAGAGAATACTTTTTCATAATCCTCCTTTCTTAAAATAGAAAAATCATCTTTTTTCTGATTTTTAAAGATTTTTGACTTAGTTTGATAATATTCGGTCAGATTCAAGTGATAGTCCAGATGGTCAGGTGCTATATTTAATATGACACTTATCTTGGGTCTGAATCTTTCAATAAACATAAGTTGAAAAGAACTTACTTCTAAGACAATGATGTTATTTGAATCGGCTTTGCTTGCAACATCACAGAATGGCTTACCAATATTACCGCAGAGGATTGGACATCTACCTGCCTTTTTAAGAATCTCATACACTAATGAACAAACAGTTGTTTTTCCATTTGTACCTGTAATAGCTATAATTGGTGCTGAGCAAATCAAAAAACCAAGTTCTATCTCACTGATTATAGGAATGTTCTGATTCTTAGCCTTTCGTATAATCTTATTGTCTTTATTTACGCCCGGACTCACCACCAAAAGAGAACTACCATCAATAAACTTCTCTGAGTGTCCTCCCAACTCAATCTCGTCTATCTGCAACTCTTTCAATCTCTCACAGCGTCTTTTTATGGCTTCATTTATCTGGTTATCAGTAATGCGGACTTGAGCCCCCAAGTCTTTAAGTAATTTTGCAGCACTATATCCACTTACCCCTAACCCAACAACAGTCACAATTTTTGATTGAAAATCTGTTATCATCTTAAATGAGCACATAATTTACGGAAATCTTTGATTTTCGTAAATTATCTGTGCG